>NZ_LBFC01000006.1 GCF_001990485.1 Thermosipho affectus
GTAACAAACCCTCTTTAACTGAAAAGGCCTTGTTTTTCTTAAAATTTGAAGTTGCAATTATATTCTGCAAAAGAATGCCTATTCTGTTTGAGCCATTTTTATGTTGACTTTTACAAAATGGAATTCAAACCGTATTCAGTTGCAACTGAACCTTCTTCGAGTTGGATGTTAAAAAACCTAATTCCATAAAATGGAATTCAAACAAAGAGCTGTTGTGGCGACACAATCAAATGGAGGTGTTAAAAAACCTAATTCCATAAAATGGAATTCAAATGAATTGTTACTACACTTGTTTGATATCAATATTTATGTTTAAAAATTGATATAGAATTTCGACTACTTATACTGTAATTAATAAAAAAACATGGCTCCATAGCTTTTTTATACTGAATTCCAAAAAGTCTCAGAAATAACAAATAAAACCAACAAAAAGGTTTTTTTCTTTAAACATTTGAACTAAAAAATGAAGAAATATATCTCAAATACGTAATGTTTACGTGTGTTATCGTATAACAATTGTACTAAAACAAAAAAGTATATAAATTAATATAAAAAATTTAATATAAAAAAAATAAAGCCTAAGAAAACGATACACATGGAATATATAACAAATGGAAGATATAAAAAAGTAGTATATAGTATGAACAATTTAAAGCATGTCAAGAAAAGAAATACCTCAAGGCAAGAAAAAATAGCATGGCTCCAGTATAGTACCAAAGCCATGCTATTTGAAAAATTAATAATTGATTTTTTTTATTACACTTTCGAGGATAAATACAATCTCGAGCCTTTATTTTATTTAAGTATATTTATTAAACTATTGTAAATATTTTCTTCCTTTGCATCAATTGCATTTGAACTTCCTTTTCTTTCTTTTAATTCCACTTTTCCTTCTTTGTACATCCTTCCAATAGTTACTCTGACTGGGAAACCTATTAAATCTGCATCTTTAAACTTTACACCTGGCGATACGTCTCTATCATCAATTAGTACATCTATTCCTCTATCCAATAAATATTTATACAGTTTTTCACCAAATTGCTTCTCTTTTTCCCTACCAACAACTGTTACAACCACTTCAAATGGAGCAACTGAAACAGGCCAAATTATTCCATTATCATCGTGTAATTGCTCTACAATTGCACCTAAAGTTCTTGAAATTCCCCAACCATAGCATCCCATTATAAATGGTTGTAATTTTCCGTCTTTGTCCATGTACTTTATTTCCATAGTCTCCGAATATTTTGTTCCCAATTTAAAAATATGTCCTAGTTCTATACCCCTCTCTCCATTTAAGGGTTTACCACAAACAGGGCATGGATCACCTGGTTCAACTACAATTAAATCCGTCCATTCATTTACTTCAAAATCTCTACCGTAATTTACATTTATGTAGTGATAGTCCTTTTTCATACCCCCAACTACAAAATTTTTCATATGCTTTACACTATTATCTGCGATAATCCTTATTCCATCCAATCCCACAGGACCAAGAAAACCTATTGGAACACCAAACTTATCAAATATCTCTTCTGGCAAAGCCATTTGAAGTGATTGATCACCTAAATATGCCTTTAACTTTTCAAAATTAAGCTCCCTATCACCTGGCACCAATGCCATCACAAAACCTTCTCTTCCTTTAAATATCAATGACTTAACGATACGTCCCAATTCCACATTTAAAAATTGTGCAACCTGTTCTACTGTCCTAACATTTGGTGTATGGACAAGCTCTTTTTCTTTTTCTTCTTCATCATACACCCTATAATTTCCAACGTATGGAACTTTTTCGTCACTTCCTGCGTAACCACAATCACAGTACAAAACATTACTCTCACCGTATTCTGCAAAAGCAACGAATTCATGAGATTCATTTCCACCAATCGCACCAGAAGATGCCTCAATTATAGTATACCTAAGTCCTATTCTTTCCAATATTCTAGAATATGCTTCTTTAAACTTTTTGTAAGTTTCATCCAAAGATTCCCAACTACTGTGAAAACTATATGCATCTTTCATTATAAATTCTCTTGCCCTCAAAACACCAAATCTTGGTCTAATTTCATCCCTATATTTATTTGCAATTTGATACAATGTTATTGGTAATTGTTTATATGAATTCAACTCATTTTTTACAAGTTCAGTTACTAATTCTTCATGGGTAGGCCCCAAAGTAAAATCTCTTTCATGCCTATCTTTCAACTTCATCATCTCTGGACCATAATCATCCCATCTTCCACTTTTTCTCCAAAGTTCTGCAGGCTGGATTATAGGCATTAAAATTTCCTGTGCACCTATCCTATTCATCTCTTCTCTTACAATATTTTCAATCTTTAAAAGTGTTTTTCTTGCAAGTGGTAAATAAGTATAAACCCCTGCAGCAATTTTTCTTATAAATCCCGCACGTTGTAACAGTGCTTGACTTGGAATTTCAGCATCGGCAGGATTTTCCCTCAAAGTAGGTGCATAAAGTTGTGAAAATCTCATTCATTCACCTCCGTAAACTTTTCCCATTTAGTTCCATCAGGGGTATCTAAAATCTTTATTCCCGCGTTCTTTAATGCATCACGTATTTTATCCGCAGCTTGGTAATTTTTCTCTTTTCTAAATTCTTGTCTTACTTTCAAAATCTCATCCAACACTTTTTCTTCGTTTGAATCTACTATCTTGGCTCCACCTTCAAAGAGTCCTAAAACACTTCCGAAAACCCTTGTAATCAAGTGATATCTCTTTAATGCTTCCTTGTCATTTCCATCATCCATTGCTTTATTTAACTCTTTTGATAAATCAAAAATCAACGCAATTGCCTTAGGCGTGTTAAAATCATCTTCCAACGACTCTATAAATTTACTTTCTACTTCCTTCATATATTCATCTCTTTTTGGAACAAGCGGATATGGATGCTTTTCTTCAAATCTATTCAACGTTTTAATAATCCGCAAAGACGCTTTCTTATTTTCCATAAGTATTTCATCCGAGAATTCGATAGGTGTTCTATAGTGCTTTGAAAGTAAAAACAATTTTACCGCATCTTTTCCATATCTTTTTACCGCCTCACGTACTAAAAATACATTCCCTATGGATTTACTCATCTTGTCTCCACGTGTAACAATCATACCATTATGCATCCAATATCTCGCAAAAGGCTTTCCAGTCAATGCCTCACTTTGAGCCTTTTCATCCTCATGGTGTGGAAAGATCAAATCTTCTCCACCTGCATGTATATCAAATGTATCTCCTAAAAGTTTCTGAGACATCACAGAACATTCGATATGCCAACCTGGTCTTCCAATACTCCAAGGGCTATTCCAATTTGGTTCTCCAGGTTTTACGGCCTTCCACAAAGCAAAATCAAGTGGATCTTTTTTTAAATCGTTAACTTCAACTCTTGCACCTGCGACTAAATCTTCTATTTTTCTTCCAGATAAAGTACCGTATTTTTCAAAGGACCTCACACTAAAATAAACATCTCCGTTATCTGCAACATATGCATATCCTTTTGAAATTAATTTATCAACCGCTTCAACAATCTCAGAAACGTAATCTGTTGTTCGAGGGTGAAAATTAGCAGCCCTTATCCCCAAACTTTGTGCATCCTTCCAATATTCGACAATAAAAGTATCTGCAACATCTTTGAAATCAACTCCCCATTCATTTGCCTCATTAATTATCTTATCATCTATATCTGTAAAATTTTGTACCATTACAACCTTATAACCTCTATATTCTAAAAACCTTCTAAATGCATCAAATACAACGGCAGGTCTTGCATTACCAATGTGAATATAATTGTACACCGTTGGCCCACATACATACATTTTTACAACACCAGGCGTTATAGTCTTTAATTCCTCTTTTTTTCCAGTTTCTGTATTCGTAATGTAAATAGCCATATTATCACCCCAAATGTTTCTCTAACCTTTTTATCATTTTTTCTCTTCCAAGCAAATATACAATGTCAACCAACTCAGGTCCTTCTTCTCTACCGGTTAAAACTATTCGAAGGTTCATGTAAAATTCTTTCCCCTTTACTTTACTATTTTTCATTGCTTCTTTAAAAACCTTAAATATCACTTTTTCATTCCACTCATCAATTTTTCTTAATTCTTCTACTAACTTTCTATAAACTTCCTTTACTTCATTGGAAAGCTGAATTTCCACATCTGGTTCGTTAAAAAAGAAATCAACAAGATGTGGTATTTCACTTAATTCTTCTACTCTATCCTTTATCGATTTCAACAATCTTACATACCACTCTTTATTGGTATCTATATCTTCTTTACTTACAAACTTTAACAAATACTTTTTAGAAACATCTAACATTACCTCTTCATCCAATTTTCTAAAATGTTCTGCATTCATCCATTTTAATTTTTTTGGATCAAAAATTGCAGGGTTCTTTCCCAACCTTTCCAATGAAAATGCGTTTATAAGCTCGTTCAAACTCATTATTTCTTTTCCATCGGGATGAGACCATCCAAGTAAAGCCAAGAAATTAACAACAGCTTGTGGTAAATATCCTCTATCTCTAAATTCTTCAACTGAAGTTGCTCCATGCCTTTTGCTAAGTTTTTTCGCATCTGGTCCTAAAATCATAGACACATGCCCAAAATTTGGCGTTTCCCATCCAAACGCTTCATACAACGCTATTTGTTTTACAGTATTTGAGAGATGATCATCTCCCCTTAAAACATGTGTAATCTTCATTAAATAATCATCAATCACACATGCAAAATTATAAATAGGCACACCATTACTTCTAATTATGGCAAAATCTCCAACAGTTCCCTCTTTGAACACCACTTCTCCTTTTACAATATCATTTAATACATATTCTTTACGTGGCATCGAAAAGTAAATTGCAGGTTTTAATCCTTTATTTTTATACTCTTTTATTCTCTCTGGAGTTGCAAAAGCTTCTAACATTTCCCTTGTATAATGTGGCGGTTTTCCTTCAGATAAAAGCTTTTCTCTTAGTTGCTCTATTTCTTCTGGATATGCATAAACCTCATATGCTTTTCCCTCATCTAATAATTTCTGTGCATACTTATGGTATATATCCAATCTTTCACTTTGCCTATATGGACCATATTCTCCTCCTACATCTGGTCCTTCGTCCCAGTCAAGACCTAACCATTTTAATGCGTTAATTAACCCTTTTTCATATTCTTTTTCAGAACGCTCAAGATCTGTATCTTCAATCCTTAAGATAAACTTCCCATTCATTTTTCTTGCATATAGGAAATTAAAAAGGGCAGTTCTTGCACCGCCTACGTGCAAATACCCCGTTGGACTTGGTGCAAATCTCAGTCTAACCATTAACACACCTCCTAATTTTCTTTGTTTTATTATACCATAGATAAAAGTTTTATTTTTTAATTCTTCTTAACTTATATTGACAAAAAATATAATTTATGATATGTTAACTTAGGTACCTTTAAATTGGTCCTGAGAGGCCAGAAAGGAGGAATTGGTATGGATTTTGAAAGCACATTAGGGGTCTATCAAAATGTAAACGGATGGAAAAAGGTCATTCTAGCCCTTCAGCACTTTTTAGCCATGTTTGGAGCCACCGTTCTTGTTCCACTTCTTACAGGTCTTGACCCACTTGTTGCACTCTTTACAGCTGGTTTGGGAACATTAACATTTCATTTTATTACCAAAAAGATAGTTCCAGTTTTTCTTGGATCAAGTTTTGCATACATTGCTCCAATAATCTTAGTTAAAGAAAAAACGGGAGATTTAAGGTATGCAACTGGGGGTATAGTCGTTGCAGGAGCTGTATATTTAATCTTTTCGCTATTAATAAAAATGATTGGAACTGAAAAAATCAAAAAATTATTTCCGCCCGTAGTTACGGGTCCTATGATTATGGTTATCGGATTAAGTTTGAGTCCTGTGGCAATTGATATGGCATCGAAAAATTGGAGTGTTGCAATAATTGTTATTATAACCATTATCTTGTCCACAACAGTTTTCAAAGGATTATTCAATCTAATACCAATACTAATCGGAATAGGTGTAGGATATGTATTCTCATTAATAACGGGAAATGTGGACCTTACTCCAATGAAAAACTCTGCTTTTGTGTCTGTTCCAAAATTTATGCTTCCAAAGTTTGACATTTCATCAATTCTTCTTATTGCACCTGTAGCAATAGCAACTTTTATGGAGCACATAGGTGATATTACAACTAACGGAGCCGTAGTAGAGAAAAATTTCATAGAAAATCCAGGACTTCACAGAACATTAATTGGTGATGGGATTGCAACAATGATAGCGGGGGTTTTGGGAGGTCCTGCAAATACGACTTACAGCGAAAACACGGGAATTTTGGCTTTGACAAAGGTATATGATCCATCTGTTTTAAGACTTGCCGCAATATTTGCAATATTTATGTCTTTCTTTTCAAAATTTGGTAGCATATTACAGACAATCCCCACTGCGGTTATAGGTGGCGTAAGCTTGATATTATTTGGAATGATTGCGTCAGTTGGATTAAGAACAATAGTTAACGAAAAAGTAGACTTTTCAAAGCCAAAAAATTTAATCGTTTCTTCCTTAATACTTACACTAGGTATCGGTGGTGCAAGTTTTACAATAGGTTCTATAGAACTCAAAGGGCTTGCACTGGCAGCTATTGTTGGAATAATAGCAAACCTTGTAATTCCAGAGAAAAAATAAAAAGCTTCGGTTACCCCGAAGCTTTTTTTATATAAAATTGTCCTGACAAAAAATAAAGTGATCTTTTTGGTACAAATCTTATTATTAAATACATAAAAGAAACCATAATAAAGTAATTTAACAACCAAAATTTTTCTAAAAATAATAATGGATCCTTTATTAAAGGCATAAAAAGCCCAGGAATCACAATATGATATCCCAAAACAAAGAGTGTAAACTTACCAAATAACATGAAGAACCCTTCTATTTTCCTTGAAACAACTAAATTTGAAAAGGAAATTACAAAGATCAAAGTGAAAAACTCCACAACATATGAAATAAGAGGATAATTTCCATAATTTGCTTCTCTCCAATCGTTAAATCCATTCAAACCCGTCAACAAAAAAATCAAAAATCCGGAAATTCCAAGTAACAAAAGAGGTTTTTTTACTTTAAAGTTAAATCCTTTTCTTTTAAATAACCATCCCAAGTAAAACCATACCAATCCATGAAAAACCACTTCTAATTTAAAGAATTTAGTTTGCACATTAACTAGAATAGTAGATAAAATAGAAAACAAAGGAATTAAATAGGTAACTTTTAATCTAACAGATATCACAAAACAAATCTCTGCAATTGAAAACATATATAAATACCACAACGGTAACACGTTTACAGGTATATCTATTGGAGCATATCCAAAAATTATAAAATCAAAAAACGTAGAAAAAACATCAGTTGTTAAATGTAAAACTTTGTTTATAGCAAAATACAAAAAATAACCTATTGTCGTCATAAAATAAAATGGCACCAATATATTAAAAAAAATCTTCTTCAACTTTAAAGAAAAAGACTCTTCTTTAAATAAAAATCCAGAAATAAACATAAAAGATGCCAGAACATTAGAGACATAAGAAACATACCTTTCAGGTGCATACGAATGAGCAAAAATAATTAAAACCATCAAAAAGCCCTTTGCAATATCTATCTCTTTTATACGCATAATACACCCCCATAAAATTTTATCATATTTAACAATTTTGTTAAATTTTATTGGTGGAAAAATCCTATATAAATGATAGAATTGATTTACTTGAAAAGGGAGGGGAAATATGAAGAAAATTCACATAAAAACATACGGGTGTCAAATGAACGAAAACGACAGCGAAATCGCCAAATTTTACCTTGAAGAAGCAGGTTATGAAATTACCGAAAATGAAAAAGACGCAGATATTGTGATTTTAAACACTTGCGTAGTAAGAAAAAAATCGGAAGATAAATTTTACAGTCATATCGGTGAATTAAAAAAACAAAATAAAATAATCGGAGTTATGGGCTGTGGAGCAGAAAAAGAAAAGGAAAATCTATTTAAAAGAGGAGTAAAATTTGTTATTGGAACACGTGCTATTTTGTTTGTTCCAAAAGCAGTTGAAAAAGCCATTAAAGGAAAAAAAAGTGCATATTTTGAGGACAAGCTCGATGAAATAAACTATCCAAATATTTTGAAGAGAAACTCAAAACATCACGCATGGATAACTATAATATACGGTTGTAACAGGTTTTGTACATATTGTATAGTTCCATACACGCGGGGAAGAGAAAAATCTAGAAAGGAAGAAAGTATTCTTTCTGAAGTTAAAAACCTTGCAAAAAATGGCATAAAAGAAATCACATACTTAGGTCAAAACGTTGATGCATATGGAAAAGACTTACAAGATGGAAGCTCACTTGCAAAGCTTTTAAACCAAACAACAAAAATTGAAGGTATAGAAAGAATATGGTTTTTAACTTCATATCCAACGGATTTTTCACTGGATATAGCACATGAAATAGCAAAGAGCTCAAAAATAGCAAAAAGTATACACCTTCCCGTCCAACACGGAAGTAACAAAATATTAAAAAAGATGAACAGAAGATATACAATAGAAGAATATGAAGAATTAATATCACAAATCAGAAAAATTGTCCCAGACGCTTCAATTTCAAGTGATATTATTGTAGGTTTTCCAGATGAAACAGAAGAAGATTTCGAAAAAACTGTAGAACTTGTTAAAAAAATAAAATTTGAAAGATTAAACCTTGCAATTTATTCTCCAAGAGAAGGTACCATAGCCTGGAAATACTTTAAAAATAACGTTCCAAGAATGGTTAAAACTAAAAGAATGGCTTATATTTTAAACCTTCAAAAACAAATAAACAAAAAATTAAATGAAAAATACCTAGATCAAACTGTAGAAATAATAGTTGAAACAAAAGCAAAATCTGGTCTATATTACGGTAGGGACATAAGAAATAAAATAATTGCTTTTGAAGGTGACAAATCTCTCATTGGAAAAAAGATACTAGTTAAAATCAAAAAAACAACTGCTGGTCCATTGTATGGTGATTTAGTAAAAATTATATAAAGGAGGGGGTATTATGGCTAAAAACATTCCTATCAAAGAATTAATCAGAGAATACATTCTATCAACTATCGGGGTAATTTTGACGGCATTGGGACTTGTTATCTTTTTAATTCCAAACAACATAGCAGCAGGTGGAGCATCTGGACTTGCAATAATTTTACACTCTGTTGTACCAATTCCAGTTGGTATTTGGATGTATATAATAAATGCTGTGCTATTTTTAATAGCGTTTATTATAATAGGTTTTGATTTCAGCTATAAAACAATTTACTGTACTTTTCTATTAAACTTCTTTATCGACTTTTTCGACAGGGTTGTAAAAATTCCAACCTATAATGGTAATGATTTGATGCTTGCTGTATTTTTTGGAGATATACTAACTGCCATAGGTATGGCTATAACTTTTTCTCAAAATGCATCAACTGGTGGAACAGATATCATTGCAAAGATATTTAATAAATTCTTTTCAAGTCCAATGGGAACAACACTCCTTGTAATAGACTTCTTTATAGGATTTATGGCAGGTGTTGCTTTTGATCCAAAGATAGGTATGTACTCCATCCTTGCTATAATAATAAATGGTACTACAATTGACTTTGTACTAAAAGGTCTAGAACTTGCAATAACAGTTACAATAATCTCGGATAATAATAAACCCATTGAAGACTTTATCTTAAGAAACATGGGAAGAGGATTCACTTATTTAAAAGGAAAAGGTGGATATACCAAAAAAGATAGAGATATAATATTTGTTTCCATCAGAAGACGTGAACTTAGCGAGTTAATGTACTTTATAAGAAAAGTAGATCCCAATGCTTTTGTCATAGTTAACGAATCAAGATATGTTTTAGGTGAAGGTTTTAAGAGGAATTTGTGAGGTGATAACATGAAAGCGCTAATAATAATCGACATGCAAAATGATTTTGCAAAAGAAGGGGGAACTTTATACTTTAAGGGCGCAGAAAATGTTATCCCGCATATTCTAAGGTTAATATCCAATGCAAAAAAAGAAAATATACCCATTATACTAACGCAAGATTGGCATGAAGAAAATGATGAGGAATTTAAAATTTGGACTAAGCATTGTGTGAAAAATACAGATGGTGCTAAAATTATAGATGAAATACTAAAACTAATAAAAGATTACAACAATGTATATTTTATTAAAAAAACTAGATACTCTGCTTTTTACAATACAAATTTTGATAAAATTATCAAAAAATTGAATATCACCGAAGTTGACCTTGCAGGTCTAGTTTCAAATATCTGTGTATTGTTTACCGCCGAAGAATTGAGAAACAGGGATATAAAAGTGAATTTATTTAAAAATGCAACAAATTCCTATGATCAGAAATTACACGAACTTTCTCTTAGGCTCATGAATGAAGTATTGAAAATTAATATAAGAGAGGTGTAAAATGAATATAAAGAAAGTAACCTTTCTTGCGGTTATAACAAATATATTTTTAGCGGTCATAAAAATTATCACAGGCATATTATTTAACAGCATAGCTATACTTGCAGATGGTATAGATAGCTCTACGGATATCATTACCTCTCTTGTTACCTTCTTTGCGACAAGACTTTCGGTAAAACCACCAGATAAATTACATCCATATGGTCATTCAAAAATAGAAAATATTGGTGCAAAAATAATCTCGTTTGTAATTTTTTATGCAGGTATTTCACTTTTTATAGAAAGTACTAAAAAATTTGTAACAAAAGAGTATTTCCAGATAATAGGTATATTACCATTAGTAGTTACGTTAATATCTATTACATTTAAAACTATTCTTTTTCTAATAGAATACACTTATGGAAAAAAATACAACAGTTCTTCGCTTGTTGCAGAAGCATTAAATATGAGAAATGATATATTGTTATCCTCCCTTGTATTTTTAGGAGTATTTTTAAATAAATTAGGACTTGAATGGATGGATCCTTTGGTTGGAATGGTAATGTCTGCTATAATAATAAAGGTGGCGTTTGAAATTTTCACGGAAAATGCATACGTGCTTCTTGACGGTATTACTCCTAAAGATACGTGGATATACGATACCATAATAGACGTATGCAACAGTTGTAGCGGAATCAAAAATCCTCATAAAATACGAGTTAGAAAAATAGGAAATGTATATGATATAAACATGGATATTGAAGTTGATCCTAATATGACAGTTAAAGAATCACACAACCTTACAAAATGCATAAAAGAAAAATTAATAAAAATTACAAATAATAAAATATACGATGTAGTTATACATATTGAACCATTTGAAAATAAGGAAAATGAACCGTATGGGATCGGGGGGGAAAATGAAGAAAATCATAATCATTCTATTAATGATTAGTATCTTTTCTTTTTCCATTTCAAAAAATGAAATAATCGAATTATCAAAAAAAAATCCAGAATTATCTTGGAAAAAGTATCTTGAATACGTACTTGAAAACCCAACAGACACATCTATTGAGAAGCTGGGCAAAAAAATAAAGATAAAAATCCAAATAAAAGATAAGGAAAATTTAAACTTTTTAATAAAAGAAGACATTAATGGGTTAAGAAATTATTTAAAAGAAACCTCACCAAGTACAAAGATTTTGAACTTAATAAACTTCTTTTTTCCACAAGTAGAGAGTTTAGTTAAAGATTCCATTGAAAATCCAAAATATGACTCATTTGCAGAAAATATAATATTTCTAAAAATTACAGATCCAAAAATAGAAACTAAAAAAGCGGCAAAGGAGCTTACGAATTTTTTTCTAAAATATCCCACGATGTTAACATACAATGTTGTTTCTTTATTCAAAAATAAATCTTTTTCCAAAGATTTAGGATTTAACATATTAAACTACATCGTACAAAATATTAATAACTTTGATGAGGAAAAATATCCAATCTTAAATAGAATAGTTGATTTCTCAAAAAGTATTGGTGGTACATACACATCAAAGTATTTACTAGATTTAGAAAAATACGTTGAAATTTTGGAAAAAATAAATGAAAATAAGATAGAAAACGTAAACCTAGAAAAATTACAAATAAATAATTTATCAATAAAAAAAGACATTTTGTTGCAAAAAATAAGCAAATACAATTCACCACATATAATTAACAAAACAAATAACACAAAAAATGAACTAAAACCTTCAAAATCTTCAAATACCTTTGAACTATTTCTATTAATTATCCTCTTTGGACTTATTTCCTCGTTCAGAATAGTAAGGTTTTATATCTTTTATACATTAAGACTTAAGAAAATTGCCGCATTAACGTATAAAAAAATAGTAGAAAAAGATCCAATGAATGAAGAAAAGCATTTAAAACTTGCACAACTGTATGAAGAAGCAGGCATGTACGATGAGGCACTACAAGAATATAATTTAATAAAGCGTATAAAAATATAAATCCTCCCAGATGGGAGGATTTATATTTCAACATTTCTTAAATATTTTGCAGCATCTTCAGGTGGTACGGGGTTTATATAAAAACCTGATCCCCATTCGAATCCTGCAACCCTCGTAAGCCTTGGCATTATTTCAACGTGCCAATGGTAATAAATCTTTCCCTCTTCATACGTTGGTGAAGTGTGTATCACAAAATTATATGGAGGATTATCTAAAACCTTATATATCCTATATAAACTATTTCTCAATATCCTTGCAAATGTAGGTATTTGTTCTTCACTAATTGCCCCAAAATTATGAGCATGTTCTTTTGGAATAATCCAAATCTCAAATGGAAATCTTGAAGCATATGGAGCAAAAGCAATAAAATGCTCATTTTCTTCAATAATTCTCCTATTTTCAATTTTTTCCTGGGATATCATGTCACAAAATACACATCTTTCTTTGTAATCATAATAATCTTTTGAACCATTCATTTCTTCTAGCACTCTTTTTGGAATGCTTGGTATTGCAATTATCTGACTATGAGGATGTGGTAAAGATGCCCCACCTAATGCTCCATGATTTCTAAATATCAATATGTATTTTATCCTTTCATCTTTTTCTATCTCATTATATCTCTTTACATAGGCCCAAACAACTTCTTGAGCTTGTTTGTCATCATAAAGTGCAAAGGTACTATTGTGATCTGGAGTTTCTATAATAACCTCATGGTATCCAAAGCCAGTCATAGCATCGTACATACCATGCCCATATTTTTGTACTTCAATATTTGGATTAACAGCGGGAAATTTATTGGGGACAACCCTTACCCACCAACCTGGTGAATTTGGTTCACTATCATCTGGTCTAAATGCCAACACTTCAGGCGGTGTGGTATGTTCATTACCATAGTCAAAAGGACAAAATCCATCCTTTTTTTCTTCCTTTGGAACTGAAAAATCGTGAGGCCTTTTGGCACGTTCAGTTGCTATTATAACCCATCTTCTTACAACTGGATCCTTCCTATATTCCGGCATAATAATTCCTCCTTTAAACCCTTTTACTCATAGCTTTATTGTATAATTTTATATATTCCTTTGCCGATCTCTCCCATGAAAGATCCGTCTTCATCGCGTTATCAACAAGCTTTTTCCAATGTACTTTCTTATTTCTGTAAAAATCAATAGCTTTAGCCACTGCCTTGAGTAATTGAGAAGAACCGTATTCTACAAATCCAAAACCATTTCCTATCATTTTCTTTTCATCGTATTCCAATACAGTATCTGCAAGTCCTCCTGTGTATCTAACAACGGGAATAGTTCCATATCTTAAACTGTACATTTGTCCCAATCCACAAGGTTCATACCTTGAAGGCATTAAAAACATATCACTTGCCGCATATATCTTTTGTGCAAGATTAATATCAAACTTGATATTTGCTGAAATGTTCTCTGGAAATTCTTCTTCCATTTTTCTGAACATATCCTCATATTTTTCATCACCAGTACCCAAAATAACAAATTGCACATTGTAATTTACAATGTACCTTAAAACTTCCGATAAAATATCTAAGCCTTTTTGATCAACTAACCTTGTAATCATCCCTATCATTGGTATATTTTCACCAACTGGCAACCCCAAATCTTTCTGCAATAACTTTTTATTTTCATATTTTTTCTCAATATCATTCAAGGAATAATTTACATAAATTCTCCTATCCGTTTCTGGATTATACTCATCGTAATCTATACCATTTAAAATACCGTAGAGATCAGAACTTCTTAATCTTAAAACCCCATCGAGTTTTTCACCATATTCTTTAGTTTGAATCTCCATTGCATAAGTAGGACTTACAGTGTTAATAATATCAGAAAATAATATACCACCTTTAAGAAAATTTATCTTTCCATAGAATTCTATACCATCAATATTGTACAAATAACTGGGAAGCCCTGAAAACTCCATATATTTACTGCCAAAAATACCTTGGTACCCAAGGTTGTGAATAGTTAATAACGTAACAATCTTCCCAAAGAACTCATCATCTTTATAAAGTGATTTCAAATAAACAGGTATTAATCCAGTTTGCCAATCGTTAACATGTAACACATCTATCGGTAAATTTAATACCTTTAGAGTTTCCAAAACAGCCGCGGAAAAATAAATTGCCTGTTCTGCTAAATCAGGTCCTTCATAAACTTCATCTGCTGAAAAATAGTAATCATTTGCTATAAAATACACTGGAACATTTGTACGTGGAATAGTTGTCTTGTAAATATCAAATTTCTCATCTGTTTTTAAAAACGGGACTTCTATATCCCCCTTTACTTTTTCCAAAGTATACAAAAATTTTTCTGCGTTTTTTTCAACAATTTTATGTTTAGGCATTATTACGATCGGTTCTACAGAAAGCTTTTCTAAATATTTTGGAAGCGCTCCTACCACATCTGCAAGCCCTCCAACCTTTGCAAATGGATAAACCTCATAAGAAATAAGCGCAACTTTCATGTTTTCACCTCCATTTATCCAAAAAAATACCACTATCATGCGTAAAAATCAAATAATCACATTTATTTACAATTTTCCTAACAAATCTCGCACACTCATCATCTCTCAACATCCTCATTATATCATAAAACTCTACCCTAGTCATAACGATATCTCCAGGGAAAAAGACTTTTCCAAAATTTTCTGTATCTACTACAAAAGAACAGTGTTCCTTTGCATGCCATGGTGTGTGATACACATTAATTTTATCAAATAAAATATCCCCATCTCTAAATGTTTGGAAAGCTTTCCATGCATCTATAATCATTTTATACTGTTTTCCCACTATCATTCCAAATTTCTCGTAATTTTTCTTTAAAAAGTTTTCATGTATATGAACTGTTGCATTTTTAAAAAACATGGAGTTATAAGCGTGATCAAGGTGAAAGTGAGTTAAAACTATATCCGTAATATCATCTGTTTTTAAATTCCTTTCTTTCAACTTTTCTTCTAATATACTATGGCTTACATAGTCTCCTGGTTCTATTAAAATTCTTCTCATATCATCTTCAATTAAAGCAATAGTAGAAAAGGTAGCTTTAGCCCTATCTGGTATACTTATTAACCCACCTTCCAACAATATATCAATTTTCATACTCACCCTCCTTTTTTAACAAACCGTATCTCTCCATTTTATAGTAAAGCGTTCTCAAACTTATTTTTAACTTTTTTGCAGTTAACATTCTATCTCCCTTATTTTCTCTCAATGAATTTTCTATTATCTTTCTTTCAAAATCCTCTACCATAGATTTTAAAGAACTTTCTTTTTTTAAAATATCCGTATCTTCAAGAAATAATGGTGGAAAATGCCTCTTTTCAAGCACATTTTCATTGATTTTCATGTTTATAATCGCACGACCAATTATATTTTCTAGTTCCCTAACATTTCCCGGCCAGTTATATTTCTTTAAGTATTCTATTGCACCACTTGATATATTAATAACATTTCTTCCATATTGCTGACTTATTTTCTTTGCCAAATATCTTGCAAGCATCTTAATATCCTCTTTCCTTTCTCTAAGAGGTGGTATATATACTGGAAAAACATTTAATCTATAGTAAAGATCAACCAAAAATTCCCCTTTCTTTATTAGTTCTTCAATATTCATATTTGTTGAGGCAATAATTCTTACATCGACCTTTTTCACTCTATTAGAACCTACTGGTAAAAACTCCCTATTTTCTATAAATCTCAAAATTTTTGATTGAATTGTGATAGGCATTTTTCCTATCTCGTCAAGAAATAATGTACCTCCTTCTGCTTCTTCAATTAATCCCTTTTGAGTGTTCTTATCCAAAAACGGTTCTTTTGTATAACCAAACAATTCAATTTCCAGCATATTTTCTGGAATAGCTGCACAATTTACAGTTATAAAAGGTTTATCTTTTCTATTACTTTCATTATGTATCGCATGCGCAAACAATTCCTTACCCGTTCCACTCTCTCCCCTTAAAAAAACAGTAGCAGGCGTTTTTGCAACTTTTTTTGCCTGCTCTTTTGCTATCAATATTTTTTCACTTTCCCCTACTATATCATCAAAAGTATACTGTGCCTTCATCTGCCTTATAAATCTCTTAACCTCTTTTAGTTCTCTTGTTAAACTTAATATTTCAGATACATCATGAACGACTGCTACACTTCCACTAAATTTTCCTTTAACAAACAGCGGAGTTGCATTAACTATAACCTCTCTTTTTAAAGGTCCCACCTTTAATCTTGCGTTAAAAATGGGCTTTTTTGTCCTTGCAATTTGCATGTGTATACTTTCACCTTCGGCTATATCAACAGTGGCAGGTTTTCCAACAACTTCCTCTGGTTTAAATCCCGTTATTTTTGTATATGCCTTATTCACTAGCACAACATATCCATTTTCATCTGCAACTGAAATAGCATCATATGTAGAATCTATTATAGCCTTTAACCTTGCCTCAATTTGGTGGAGATTAGTAATTTCCTCGGCAAGTTTTCTCACACTTGTGATATCCCTAAAAACTGCCACTGCACCTAAAATATTTCCATCTTTATCCGTTAAAGGCATTCTCGAAGTAATTATTACATTTTCTCCAACATTTTGGACTTCATCCACTTCTGGAATCCCCGTTTTTACCACAATGTGCAACCTAGTGTTTGTAACAACATCAACTACAGGCTTACCTATAAAATCTTCTTTTAGTTTTAATATATGAACCGCACGTTTGTTGATGTATAAAATTTTTGCATCCTTGTCTACAATTATTACCCCTTCGACAATAGATTCAAGTACCGTTCTGTAAAACTTTATCAATTCCATACCTATTCACCAATTACCTTAACAACTACTCTTTTTCTTCTCTGCCCATCGTATTCTGCGTAAAAAATTTGCTCCCAAGGTCCCAAGTCTAACTCCCCATTAGTTACTGGAAGTATTACTTGGTGATGTGTCAAAATTCTTTTCAAATGTGCATCTCCATTGTCCTCACCAGTCCAATGGTGATTGTAATCTCCAACAGGTGCCAACCTTTCCAACCATTCCCATATATCTCTGTGAAGACCGGATTCATCATCATTAACTATTATTCCAGCAGTTATATGCATAGCAGATACAAGACAAAATCCCTCTTTTATACCACTCTTCTTCACTATTTCTTCAATCACATCTGTTATCCTAACTAATTCTTTTCTATTCTTTGTATTAAACCATAAATATTCTGTATAACTTTTCATTTTATCCCCCACCTTTCCATGTAAATATCTAAATATCCAATAAATTTAAATAGAAAAGCTAAACATAATTATTATATACCATAAATATGCTTCCTATTCTTACTTAATACATAAGATCAGGATCAACAACAGTCAAAGGCATTCCATCCTTTAAAAACGCATTTATATTTTTGAAAAGCTCGTCAATTCTGCCATTTTGCCCCTCTACTGTATAACCACCAACATGTGGAGAAATTACAACATTTTTAAACATATTAATGGGATAATTATACGGTAAAATAATTTCTCTTTCTTTTGAAGGGTAATTATACCAAACATCAGATGCAAACCCTTTCAATTTCTTATCTTTCAAGATGCTATATAAAGCTTTTTCATCTATAAGTTCACCACGCCCTACATTTATCAAATACTTTCCTTCCATGCAAGACAAAACTTCTCCATCAATAATGTTCCTCGTTTTAGAAGTTAACGGTAACGCCAAATATACAACTTGTGAATTTTCTATCGCTTCTTTCAAATTATTTGTAATTTTGTGAAATCCCTCTATTTCTTCTAATTTGTTTTTAAAACCTATAATATAACAATCAAATCCCTTTAAAAGTTTTGCAATATGCCTTCCAATTACCCCTGTACCCAAAATAGCTACTTTCTTTTTTTGCAATGAAAACCAATAGTCATCTTCTTTAAATCCCACGGCAAATCCATGCCAAATCCCCTCTTTAAGATCATTGTGGTACTCCACAACTCTCCCCATTAAAGCAAGGGAAAGGGCAATAGCTCTTTCTGCAACCATTTTACCATTTCCATGTGAATTTGATACAATTATCCCTCTTTCCTTTATAACCTTCCAAGGTAATTTATCAGTACCAGTCCATGGAATAAAGATTACCTTTAAATTTTTGGCTTTCAATACCTGCTCTTCCGTTAAAAATCCACCAATTACTATATCCATTTCTTCTAAACGTGCTATATCCTTTGAAGTAAACCACTCAATTTCTTTGTAATCCTCCATCTTTTTTCTAAAATACTCAGTAATCTTTGTTAGTACCATAGCTTTCATATTCTCACCTCTTAAGTATAAAACCTATATCGTTTAGATTTGTTCCTGTAGGACCACTAATAAACAAATCACCTGCAATCTTTAAAGCATTATACGTATCATTATTCTCCAAAAAATCCTCTGGTAAAAAACCTTTTTCTCTAATGATTTTAACGGTATTTCCATCAACTATACCACCTGCTGCATCTGTAGGCCCATCTGTACCATCTGTACCTACAGATACAATAACCACGTTATCCATTCCCTCTATTTCGATAGCCGCTGAAAAAGAAAGCTCTTGATTTCTTCCACCAAGACCATTTCCCTTTACCTTTACCACAGTTTCTCCACCAAATATTAAACAATAAGGTTTTTTAAAGGAATTTTTGCTTTTTACAATACTTGCCAAAAACTTTCCCGCTTCTCTTGCCTGACAAGTTAATTGTGTTGTTAATATGTATGTATTAAAACCGTATTTTTTTGCACTTTCTTCCAATTTTTTACACGCATAATCTACATTACCTACAATGTAATGAGAAATTTTTCTTTGGACTTTTGCACACTTTTGTAAAACATTCCATATATTTTCGTTTAAGTTTATTTTATATCTTTCAACTATTTTCTTTACATCCTTAAAAGTACTATTATCTGGATAAACAGGTCCAGAAGCAATGTATTCTAATTTATCTCCTAACACATCAGATAACACAAGTGGTACAACCTTTGCATTAATTAAAGAAAGAAATTTTCCGCCCTTTACCTTGGAAAGCTTTTTTCTTATTATATTAATTTCTTCAATATTTGCACCCTTTCTTAATAAATCATTTGTTATATTCCTTAAATCTTCAAGCGTTACACCTTCTTCCAAATATTCAAAAAGAGAAGAACCTCCTCCAGAAATCAAAAACAACAAAACATCATCTTGCGTTAATTTTCTCAATTTTTCAATGGCAAACTTTGTATATTTTAGTGAATTTTCATCCGGTATGGGATGTCCTGCTTCAAAAATATCGAAGTTTTTTATACCCCCAAATGAATATCCATACTTTGTAATTATAATCCCATATGCTACATCCAAATACTCAGATACAGCTTTCGCCATACGCCACGCTGCTTTTCCAATAGAAAGTACATAAACCTTTTTCAAGTTCATCTTTTTTAACTTTTCCAAAACCAACTTTTCTGGACTTATTTGATCAAATGTTTCTAAAATTATCTTCTTGGCTATATCCTTCATGTTATCCCTCAATGCTAATATTTCTTACTTTATTTCTAAACTTCCCAATCTCATATAATTTCTTTACTTTTTTTACTTTTTCTGGATCTTCATCGGATAAGTCTTTATTTTCTACTATTTTCTTTAGGATCCTATCTAAAATGGGATAGTCTAATTCAAAGACTTCTTCATCACTAAGGCCAGGTATCAAATCTGGTGAGGCAGGTTTTTCAAGGATTCTTTCTGGAACGTTTAAAATTTCCCCCAACTTGTACACTTCCGTTTTATAAAGATGAAGTAAAGGTTCAACATCTGTAGAATCATCTCCCCATTTTACGTACAAACCTGTTAAAAATTCCGTCTTGTTAGTTGTACCAACCACTGCATAGTTTCTCTTTTCAGCTTCTTTATACAAATAAACCATTCTAACCCTATGCTTTATTCTATAATAACTTATTCCTTTTAGAAATTCTTCATCTTCTATCCCTAAGACATCAAATTCAAACGGATTACCTTCGTTCTTATACTTATTCCATCTACTTTTTGCATATCTTTCTTTTATTTTAAAGGGAACAAATAAAGCTGGTGGATAATATTTATAAACTCCAAATTTTCTAACTATTCTACTTATATTTTTAACTTCATAATCAACATTAAAATGCTCACAAACAAACTTTGCATCTTTTATTGAATCTCTTGGACTATCTCTCTCTGGAAGGATAAAACATTTTATTCTACTTTTTTCTAACACTCTCACTAATAAACCAAGGACTACCGCAGAATCAACTCCCCCACTTACCCCCAAAACAGCTCCTGAAAATCTATACTCTTTAAAAAAATTCTTTAAAAATTCTTCAATCCTCTTCAACATCCTTTCCCCTCAACTTTGCTATCTCTTTTAATAACTTTTTTTCAGTTCTTGATACCCTACTTGGAATCTCAACTCTAACCCTCAAAATTAAATCTCCTCTTTTCCCCGTTCTCATATCAGGCAATCCTTCACCATATACATATATTTCTTGTCCATGTTGAACACCCGCTGGAATTTTTACCTCTTTTATTTTACCATTTGGCATTCTAATTTTTACCTTTGTACCTAAAATTGCTTCCAAATAATCTATTTTAATCTCTTTAA
Source organism: Thermosipho affectus (assembly GCF_001990485.1). Lineage (NCBI taxonomy): Bacteria > Thermotogati > Thermotogota > Thermotogae > Thermotogales > Fervidobacteriaceae > Thermosipho > Thermosipho affectus. Next base: position 21,097 of record NZ_LBFC01000006.1, read on the forward strand.
TTAAATCATTTCCCTTTCTTTCAAAATCAGAGTATCCAACAACCCTTACGTGAACATACAAATCACCATATTCTCCTCCATTATACCCGGCATTCCCTCCTCTTTGTATTCTCAAGATAGTTCCATTTTCAATACCAGCTGGAATGTTAACTTCAACCTTATATCTTTTCTTTATCCTTCCTGTTCCACCACAAGTATGGCAACTCTCCCCAGGAATTTTTCCTGTTCCACCACAATGATTACACGTATATTGGTTTACAATAACACCTAAAAATGTTCTCCTTTCTTCTCTAACTGTACCCGTCCCATGACACTTTGGACAAGTAATCCAACCACTACCAGGCTCAACTCCTTCACCATTACAATGTTCACAAACCTCGTATCTATCATATTCAAGCGGTATTCTTATTCCGGTAAACAACTCCTCAAAAGACACATCAACGGAAATATTTATATCTTCTCCTCTTTTTGGTCTTTTTGCTCTCTTTCTTGAAGATGTTCTTTGATCACCAAAGAAAATATTGAAAATATCGTTGTTTATAAAATCACCAAAGTCTTTAAAAATATCCTCAAAACCGCCAAAACCGCCAAATCCACCTCCGGCATTCGGTGGTACATCTCCCACATAACCATACCTATCATACATCGCCCGTTTTTCAGGATCAGAAAGCACATCGTATGCTTCCTGAATTTCCTTAAATTTTTCTTCTGCTAACTTTTTATTTTCATAATTTCTATCAGGATGCCATTTTTTTATAAGCTTCTTATACGCTTGTCTTATTTCATCTTGGGATGCGTTCCTTGAAACGCCAAGAATTTCATAATAATCTTTTTTTGCCATAAAGTCACCTCCTAGGCTTTACCGAGACCTTAACCTTTGCAGGTTTTAAAATCCTTCCTTTAAATTTATACCCATCCTCCACAACTTCTACAATAGAATATTCTTCTTTTTCCTCATCTTCAACTCTTTCTACTGCTTCATGTTCAAATGGATCAAATTTATTACCTACTTTAACTTCTTCAAGTCCAAAACCTTCCAACAATTTAAATAAATTCTTATAAATCAATTCAATTGCCTTGTAAAATTGTGTATTTCTTTCTTCATCATTTGCATTCGAAAATGATCTTTTAAAATCATCTAAAATTGGCAAAAATCTTTCCAAAATCCTTCCCATCGTTGAAACTGCTATTTGTTCTTTTTCTTTGAGTACATCTTTTTTGTAATTTTCAAATTGAGATTTTAATACACGTGCATAATTTTCAAATTCTTTTAACTGTAACTCTAATTTCTTTATTTTTTCTTTTTGTTCTTCCACAATTTTCTCTGGTGTTTTTTTCTCTTTTGCCACTTCTTTCCTTTCTTCTTTCTTTTCTTCATTCTTTATTTCATTTTTCATTTCTTTTTCCACTTCAATCACCTCCAATTATTCAACATTTCTTGCAACAATAGTAAAATATTCAGTAAGTCTGTTTACCACATATTCCACACTATCAAATACCTTAGAGTAATCACTAAATTTATCAAAAATTACGGCAATTCTCCCCACTTCTCGCTCAAAGACAAAATAAGGCATTATCAAAACTGCATATTGCTCAAAATTTCTTATATTATGTTCCTTTCCTACGTATATTCCTTCACCTAGTGAAAAAATTTGCGGGTAAAATTCAGAATTTGTAGAAATTTTTACAATTTCTCTTAATTTATCTTCACCAAATTTCTTCGCATTCACAAGATTAAATACTCCTTCAATAATATATTCATCGTATTTTTCAGACGCAATTCTTTCAGAAAGTTCTATAAATTCTTTTAATCTACCACCAACCCATGAAAACTTTTCAACCACTTCTTTTAATTTTAATTTAAAATCACTCAAAAGTATTCCATCAAGACTTTTATTCAAAAACTTTTCAATTTCCAATATATTAGAAATTTCGGAATGTTGTATAGGAAGAACAGAAGTAAGTCCCAATTCAGTAATAATGTTCACAATGGAAAATGTCTTTGTAACTGGAGTTAGGACAATCCTTCTAATTCTGAGATTCATGGGATTAGGTTTTTCTATAATAACAAAGGCCTTTAAAGTATTTGATAAAAGCTTTGCAGCACCTCGTATGACTTTATCCAAATCACCTATCGGAAAGTCCGTTCTAATATCTATCGAAGAACCTACCTTTTTTGTCTCCTTTCTCACCTTTAACACTTCATTTACATAAAACTTCAACCCCTTGTCCGTAGGAATACGTCCCGCAGAAGTATGGGGTTGAAAAACATATCCTAAATAATCCAACTTTCTCATGTCGTTTCTAACAGTTGCCCCACTCCACTCTAAATTCGTTGTTTCTAAAACTTTTTGGGAACTTACTGGAATACCAGATTTTACATACTCTCTAACTAAACAATATAGAATTTTCTTTTGTCTATCGGACAAATCTTTCATATTTTCACCTCTTTATCAGAGGAATTATCACTCTCATACTTTGTCTGATAATAGTATAACATAAAAAAATTGAACAGTCAATTAAACAAAAAATGGGCATCATAAGATGCCCAAAATTATCCAACTGGCTTATCTTTAGTTTCCACACCAAGAATCAATACTAATAGACCTGTAATAATTGAAAATATCGCAGTATATGAAAGCGCGGCAACTATGGATTTATCAACAAAGTATCCCGTAAAGTATGGTGCTATTATTCCAGCAACTCTTGCCATTACACCTGCTACTCCATTTGCAGTACCTCTAAATGAGGTGGGAAATAACTCTGGGGTGTACGCATATACTAATCCCCAGACTCCTAAAGTAAAGAACGAAAGAACTAAAACAACAAACAAAAACGTAATATTTCCAGAGGCAAGAAATAGGAAAAACGAAGAAAGTCCCATTCCTATAAAATACACGGATAAAGTCTTTTTCCTTCCCCATTTTTCTATTAAATACGCCACAGAAAGATACCCAGGCAATTGGGCAAGATATACAAAAAATGTATACCATTTTGCTTTAGTTATGGTAATTGAAAGGTTTTCCACAAAAACCCTAGGTGCCCACGAAAAAAGTGCGTAATACACAAAGCTTACGACAAACCAAGATATCATAACCAAAATAGTTTGTTTAATGTATCTACTTCTAAACAAAGCACCAAAAGTAACTTTCACCTTTTCCACGCTTTCAATACTACCTGGAACATCACCATATCTCTCTTTTAAAGCTTTTATACCATCTTTTTCAAAAAGATACTTTGGAGTTTCAGAATTTTTTAAAAGTGCTATTAATATCAACAACCCTAATGAAAAAATATAAAAATTCCATCTCCATCCAAATCTTTCTCCAAAAGTTACCGCAAAAAGTGCTATTAATATACTTCCAATTGCCCAACTGGTTTCCAAATATACTAAATACCTTCCTCTAAGTTTTATCGATGTAAATTCAGAAAGATAAGTATTCGCCGAAGGCAAAAGTCCTCCATATCCAAAACCAGATAAAAATCTCAATAAATAAGCTATTGAATATCCCTTTGAAAAACCAAACAATACAGTAAAAATCACGGAAATTAACAAGTAAAAAATAGTACCGGTCTTTCTGCCAAAGTAATCCAAAATCACACCGGACAACAATGCACCAAAAAGCATGCCTAAAAAGGTTGCACTAACAAGAGAACTTGCCATGGTTTTTGAAAGTTGCCATTCTGAAATTAAATTCGGAAGGACAAATGGTATAACCATAACACCAGCAGAGCCTACTATCCATATTAAAGAAGTCAAAATTAAGAGATTTCTTTGTTTTTCTTTTGAAACTACACTATCAATGACTTGATCGATTTTCACTTTTTCACCTCCAAAAGATAATCCTTTAAAGCTTCTAATATCTTTTCCATAACCTCTTTATTTGGAGCTTCTATAGTATGTATGTGAACACCTCCGGATAATTTTAAAAGCGGAGTTGCATTTGAACTCTTCATAAGGGCCATAAACTTTGCAACGTCATCCAGTGTTGCAATATCAAGCCTACCATTAATTTCACCGTAAAGAGGATGCTCAACTATAACATCTATTACCTTTCCTCCAGCTTTTACAACTTTCAAAAGTTCATCGTAAATCTCGTCCTCAGAATGCTTTACGGCAATCATCTTTCTGACAAAATCTTTTTTCTTTTCTAGAATATAACCATCTCTTGTTGAAAAAATCTTGTGCCCTTTTGTCTTTAAAACGGATATATCTTGAACTATTATCTGCCGACTAACTCCCAACATTTCCGCCAAATCCTTACCTTTAACGGGACCTTTTGATTCAGATAAAATCACCAAAATCTTTTTTAATCTTTCTTTCATTTTATCACCTCAATTATTAGTTTACATTTTTACACAGCAAATGTCAAATACAGTACACAAAAAAATCCAGGTTACCCTGAATCTATTTACCTGGATTTTGCCAAACCTACATATTAAAATTATTTCAAATTGAAAGTACTGCAAAATAATGGAAAATACTACCTAAAATTACAAACAGATGCCATATCATGTGATGAAATTTTATCTTTCTATACATATAGAAAATAGTACCAATTGTATAGGCCAAACCACCTAAGACCAACAAAATTATTCCTCGCTCATTAAAATTGACCCATAAATTTTTTATAAAAAACACTATCATCCATCCCATTGCAATGTAAATAAGTGTAGAAATTACCATATATTCTCTAACAAAAAATACTTTAAATACAATGCCAATAGTTGCAAGCACCCACATTATTGAAAACAAAATCCATCCAAGTCTTCCACTAATAACCAGCAATAAAAATGGGGTATAAGTTCCAGCAATTAGTAAAAAAATAGCAGAATGATCCATTATTTCAAATATAGCCTTAGCCTTCCTATAACTTATCCCATGATACAATGTAGAAATTAAATAAAGCAAAAACAGCGTAACACCAAATATTGTAAAAGAAACAATTTTTAGTACTCCACCACTCATCGAAGCATACACTATCAACCAAACAAGCCCAAATAATGCTATCAAAGTCCCTATTCCATGGGTTATTGCATTTGCTATTTCCTCACCCAATGAATATTTCTCTATATTTTTCATAATATGGAAACTATTTCAATGTCGAATATTAAATTTTTACCCGCTAAAGGATGATTGGCATCGAGCATAATCTTATCTTCATTAACTTCTGAAACTCTAACAACAAAAGTTCCACCATCTGGTTGATGTACTTCAAAAAATTGACCCACTTGTACATCTTCTGGTAATTTTTCCTTTTCAACGGGGAAAACCAAATCTTCTCTATATTCTCCATAAGCCTTATCATAGGGAACATTTATTGTCTTTTTTTCGCCTACCTCCATACCAATAATTTGTTCCTCAAAACCAGGAATAACCTGTCTTTCCCCAACTACAAATTGTAATGGTTCTTTTCCTTCTGAACTATCAAAAATTTCTCCATCTTCAAATCTTCCCACATAATGTACCAATACCTTATCTCCTTTTTTTATACCCATAATACCACCTCACAAAATTAAAAGTACTACTTAATTATACATCACAAAAGAAATTTTACAAATCTTTACATTTAAAGATTTGTGAGAACACTAATAAAATAGCTCCTAGTACCATTATTCCTACTCCAATTCCATATTCATTACTCAAAAACCCCATCAAAAATGAAAACATAGCACTTAAAAATGTTTTTACTTGAGATTCAACCGATAATACAGATGCAAGGGCCTCCGATTTTTCACTAATATACGACACAGCAATAGGTCTTCTGATATTCTCCAAAATGTACAAAAAGAAAAAGAAAATAATAGAGAGAAAATACAATTTATATACATACGAAATACCTATTAAAATCACGGTTATCGCACCCAAAAAGAGCGTTAAATTTAATCCCTTCTTAAACTTCCAGGAATTTCTCGATGCCATTGAAGTAAGTATATAAAGTCCAAAATAAATTATTCCCACCAAAACAGATGTTCTCTTTTCCTTTGATACTCCCAAAAAAATGGGAATAGTTAAGGCAAATGACTCAATAACTGGTTGTAAATAATCCTTTAAACTTTTAAATATTGCAGAGTAACTCGTGGCATTTAAAAGTAATTTTAGAGTCTTCCAGTTTGAGATAGCTCCCCAAAAATCCTTCAAAGTTTCCTTTTTTGACTTCTTAGATGAAAAATCAAGGTCTTTAGGATAAGTAGAGAGATTTACGAGATTAACAACATAAGGTATAACTGCCAAAAGAAAAATTAATTTGTAATCCCCACTAAAAAAGACAATAACTGCCGTAAGCAAAGAGTTTAAAGCAGAACCTAATTGTGACGCAGCGCGAGTTGCTCCATAATACTGAACTTTTAAATCCTCCATATTGTTCAATTTCAAATACTGGAAAATCATAGCCTTGTGTGTCCCTGTTCTAAATGCCTCACCAAATGAGAAAAAAATCATAGCAACAACAAAAAGAAGAAAGGATTTAAAAAAGTAAAATACGAGAAATGAAATTATATAAGAAATCATGGAAAAAATCATGGATTTTCTTCTACCGTATAAATCTGCAAATACTCCCGTTGGAACTTCCAAGATATTTGTTGCTAAACTCCTTATCGTATAAAGTACACCAATTTGAAAATAATTTAAACCTGCAGACAAAAAAGCCAATATAAAAAACGGTTCAAAGAAACGTAGATTCTTCAAAAAACCATACGCTTGAAATTTTCTAAATTGTTTGTCTTTTTTAATCATTACTCTCAACCTCGCAAAAAATAGGATCATATTTTAAACCCATATTTTTCGCAAAAGCCCTACAACCACCAAAACACCTTTTAAACATACTACATACTTTACAAGCATCCAATAAAACATCTGGATCGTAACTTTTCCATATTTCTTCAAAAGATTTTTCATTCAAATTTCCCATGTAATATTCTTTATCGTATCTAAAATGCCCACAAGGTACAACAGTACCGTCTACCAATACCGATGCATGAGTCCTCCCAGCAGAACATAACCCTCCTGAAATATTTTCTTCAACGTAAAAATTAATACTATTCTTGTGCTTTTCAATCAAGTGTCTTACATATTCTATCTCTTTCTTATTTGGTGTTAAAATTTTTTTGTACAATTGTCCCCTTCCAACTGGAACAAATCTATCTACATATAGTGAAACACGATGCTTTTTAGCAAAATTTATCATATCTTCAAAGTACAAATAGTTTTTTTTGTTGATAACATGCAAGATTGTAACGTCAAAACCTGCTTCTACAAAGTTCATAAAACCTTTGTAAGTTTTATCAAAAGTTCCTTTTCCACGTATAAATTCGTGTATATCTGGCAAACTTCCATCAAAGGAAATTCCCACTTTAAGTTGTGGATAAATCTTTTTTATTTTTTTTACAACTTCTTTACTTGCAAGGGATGCATTTGTATTTAACATCACATCTAGTCCAATACCAACAGCATATTCAATTATTTCGTAAATATCAGGTCTTACCAAAGGTTCTCCACCAATCAAATCTACTGTTTCTACATGTGCACTTTTTAATTCATCAAGTACGTGTTTAACCTGTTCAATTGAAAGTTCTACTTTTGACTTTTTCCCCGCATTACAATAACAATGTTTACACGCATAGTTACAAGCTGTGGTAAGTTCAAATTCAACAATCTTTGGTCTTCTCATATCTCTCCTCCTTTCTTTTTATTAGTATATACCAAATTCTTTAAAATTGTGATAAAATCTTGTTAGAAAAATTAAAGGAGGGATAAAGTGGATACAAAAGAATTAATTATAAAATTGACATCAATTCCAGGACCATCGGGCTTTGAATCAAATGCTGTTAATACTATTGAAGAAATAATGAAAGATTTTTCCGATGAAATCTTCAAAACAAAACTCGGAAGCTTAGTATGTGTAGAAAAAGGAAAAGGAAAGGGAAAAGTTGGATTATTTGCACATGTTGATCAACTGGGATTTGTTATTTCAAAAATAGATGAAAAAGGTTTTGCCTATGTTTCACCAATAGGCGGTTGGGATCCAAAAGTGGTAATTGGGCAACGTGCAAAGATTATATCTAGAAAAAACAAAACATTTGATGGTATATTTGGTTTTTTAGCACCCCATTTGCAAAAAAAAGAAGAAAGAGGAAAAGTACCAACATTTAATTATCTGTTTTTAGATATAAGTATCAATAAAGATTGGAAAGAGATCTCAGTTGGTGACTTAGTTGTTTTGGATGAAATAGAAGGCTTTGAACAAAATAACTACGTATTTGCTCCAGCACTCGACAACAGGGCAAGTTGTGTTTCTCTAATCAAAACAGCATCATTATTGCAAAAAATAAAACACGAAGTTGACGTATATTTTATCTTTTCAACTCAAGAAGAAATAGGTGGTCCAGGTGCACCTACTGCAGCGTATTTTTCGGATTTAGATTATGCATTTGTAATTGATGTAACACACGGTAATGAAAATATTCCTGGCTTTGAAAAAATAGAGATAAACAAAGGTCCAGTAGTTGCAATAGGACCAGTAGTAGATAAAAAATTCAACGAATTGGTACAAAATACAGCAAAAGAATATGGAATTCCTATTCAATTTGAACCTATCCCACGTAGAAGCGGTACAGATACAGACGAAGTACAACTAACCAGAAAGGGTATAAAAACACAGTTACTATCTATACCACTTAAATATATGCACACACCATACGAAAAAATTTCCATAGATGATGTAGAAAAAATATCAAAACTCATGGCATTTACTATCTCTGAATTGGAGGTGCAATAATGTATCTTAAAGAACTTTCAGAAATTAACGGAGTATCTGGTAATGAACATAAAGTTAGGGAATTTATAATTGAAAAGATAAAAGATAAAGTTGATAAATTTTGGGTTGATAACCTTGGAAATCTCATTGCTTTAAAAAAGGGAAATGGAAAGAGAAAAGTAGTATTAGATGCACACATGGATGAAGTAGGATTTATGATAACAAATATAAACGAAGATGGCACTCTATCTTTTATGCCAGTTGGCGGCATAGATCCCAGGGTTGCAATTGGAAAAAAAGTGATAATTAATGATGAAATAATAGGAGTTATAGGATTTAAAGCCATACATTTGCAAGATAATCCACTAAAAACCCCCGAATTTTCACAATTAAGAATTGATGCGGGGTTTTCGTCAAAAAAGGAAGCTGAAAAAAAAGTAAAAATAGGAGATTATGCATCATTTACCACAAAATACAAAGAAATAAACAATTTCGCAACTGGAAAAGCATTTGATGACAGAGGTGGATGTAGTATATTAATAGATCTCATTGAAGACAACATAAAGTCAGAATATGACTTATACTTTGTCTTCAGTGTTCAGGAAGAAACTGGGTTAAGGGGTGCTGCTGTTGTAGTTGAACAAATAAAACCAGACTTTGCAATAGCAATTGAGACTACTACCGCAGGGGATAATCCAGAACTTGACAAAGAACTTTGGGCTACACATATTGGAGATGGTCCTGCTCTAACTTTTATGCATTCTGGATATGTAATAGATAAAAGATTATTTGAAACATTGGTAAATACAGCAAAGGAAAACAATATCCCCTTCCAATATAAAAGAAGAACAGCAGGAGGAACTAATGCCGCAAGATATGCAAGAAGTGCCTATGGTGTACCAGCAGCTGTAATTTCTATACCTTCAAGGTATATACACAGTCCATTAATAGTTATTGATCTAAATGATTATAAAAACACGTATTTATTATTAAAAACATTCCTTGAGAATGCTCCTATAAAATAAATGGCTCCAAATGGAGCCATTTATTTCACCTCTGGAATAAGCACTTTCAAAATCTCTTCATTTTTGATTCTAACATATCCTTCACTTAGCTCCTTAAAGGCAATGCTCACGTAATTATTGTCCCATGTTTCAACATAAGGATGTGCAAATTCCTTTAAATTTTCCGCTCTTTTTGCAACAGCAATGGGAATAGCAAACTTATATGGTATTTTCTCCAAAAGCTTGTCGTAATTAATAACTGGTCTCATCTTTTAACACCCCTTTAAACAAATTTATTCTTAATTTTTCGTCTAAAATACGCCTAGTTTTATAGGATTCAGCTATAACTATTGACTTCATAGCAACTATGGATTTTTCAAGGTCGTTATTTATAATCAAATAATCAAATGCATCGATTTGAGACATTTCCCATTTCGCATTTTCAAGTCTTTTTAACATTGATTGCTTATTTTCCGTACCTCTCTTTAACAACCTCTCTCTTAAAACCTCATAACTAGGAGGTGCTACAAAAACAAATACCGCATCATCAAAATTTTTCTTTACCTGCAATGCACCTTGTACATCTATATCTAATATTATTCTATAACCTTTTTTTATATTTTCAACTACAAATTCTTTAGGAGTACCGTATAAATTCCCATGAACTTTTGCCCATTCTAAAAACTCTCCGTTGTCTCGCATTTCCATGAATTTTTCTTTTGAAATAAAAAAATAATCAACACCATCAATTTCTCCAGGCCTTGGGGGCCTTGTCGTACATGATACGGAAAAAACCACTTTATCCAATTTATTCAACAAAGCACTTATTATACTTGTTTTTCCGACCCCTGACGGTCCACTTACAACTATTAAAGTTCCTTTCATACTATCCCTTTCTTCTTATTCTTTCTAGTTGTTCTTCTATTTCAAAGAAAGATTGCATAAATCTTTGTGCAATTGTTTCTGGTTGGATAGCACTTAATATAATATGATTACTATCTGATATAAGGATTGCCCTTGTCTTTCTACCATACGTTGCATCTATAAGTTTTCCTTCTTCTTTTGCATCCTCTTTTAATCTTTTTAAAGGGGCACTTTCTGGATTTACTATAGCAACTATCCTATCACCAGCAATCACATTTCCAAAACCAATATTAATAAGACCAAACATATTTACACCTCCCAGATTATTCTATATTCTGTATTTGTTCTTTCAATTGTGAGTTAACATATTTACCTTCTAAAGCTAGGTTCGTTATTTCTAGCATTCTACTCTTTGAAAGTATAGTATTAAACTCCCTATGTACTTCTTGTGTTAAAAAATTCAATAGAGTGCCGACCGGTTCATCTTTTAGTATTAACTCTTGCATTCTATCGATATGGCTATTTAACCTCGATATTTCTTCCCTAATATCTGCTTTATCGGCTATAAGAGCAACTGCTGTTTCAAATTGATTCACATCCATCTCTATATTATTGGGCAAAATTTCTTCAACATTTTCCCTTATCTTTTTTGCGATTACTTCTTTTAAATCAAGCGATAATTTGTTTATATTTTCCACTATTTTCTTTAATCTCAATACCATCTTATTGATATCAACAAATAATTTTTCCCCTTCTTTTTCTCTCTCTTCAACGAGTTTTTCCAAAGTTTCAACAATAATATTTTTAACAAAATCCCACAATTCCTCTATAACTTCATCATCTAGATCTCCTCTAAAAATCTCCCTGAAAATTAACAAATCACTCAAACTCAACAAATTTTGTATTCCCAGACTTTCCCTTAATCCCTCAAGGGTTTCAAAATAAGATTTTGCCATGGCAAAATCCACGTTCAGACTTATTGGGACCAAAAATTTAACACCAATTCTCAAGTGTACCTTTCCTCGTTTCAAGTAATTGGAAATTATCTGATTAATCCTTATTTCTTTTGAAGATAAATAATAAGGGATAGATACCGAAATATCTAACCCCTTTGAATTAAGGGTTTTAATTTCACAATAAACCTTGTATTTTTCAGAAACTTTTTCCAATTTTGAATAACCAGTCATACTTTTCAATTTAATCACTCCTGTAGATAATTATACACAATTTTTTACAAAATTCAAAAGATTTTTTATTATTTCAACCCATCTTATTCCAAATTAAAAAAGACAGGACCCCGTTGGGGTCCCATAATGAGGGCTTTATCTCATCCGCCTACTGTTGCTTAGAAATAGCAATACCTTCTTCAATGGCCTTAATGTTCAAATCTATTAATTTTGCTTTTTTTCCCGTTAATTTCTTTTCAAGTGCTTTAAACAAGCTTTCTTTTGAAACCACATTCGTTGCTCCAATAACAGCACCCAGCATAACCATATTTGCCACTTTTAAATTTCCCAATTTATCAGCTATATCGTTACATGGAATTTTCAATACATGTATGTCATCTTTTCTATCTGGTTCTCTATCAATAACAGATTCATTTAAAAAGAGATATCCATCTTTTTCAACAAAGTTTTGGAACTTTAACATAGATGGAATATTCATGGCTACAACAACTTCAGACTTATCAACTACCGGAGATGCAACTTCTTTATCTTCAACAACAACGGTACAATTTGCCGTTCCACCTCTCATTTCAGGACCATATGAAGGCATCCAAGTGACATTTTTCCCCTCTATCATTCCAGCATATGCCAAAATTTGTCCCATTAGCATTACACCCTGTCCACCAAAACCAGCAAATATAAATCTCATTCTTCATCACCAACCTTATCCACGAAAATTCCCAATGGATATTCTGGAACCATATTCTCTTCTAACCATTTTCCAGCGGAAATAGGATCAATTCCCCAGTTGGTTGGACATGTTGACAATACTTCCACCATTCCAAAACCAAGTCCCTTTACTTGTGCCAAAAATGCCTTTTTTATTGCTTTTTTTGTTTTTTCAACATCTTGCGGTGTGTTAACTTTAGTCCTTGCAAGATATGCTACACCTTTTGCTTCCTTTAAAAATTCACACATATGCATTGGATATCCATCATTTTCTGCCTTTCTACCGTATGGCGTAGTGGTAGATTTCATACCAAGCAATGTTGTTGGAGCCATCTGACCACCAGTCATACCATAGATAGCGTTGTTTACAAAAATAGTAGTTATTTTTTCTCCTCTATTTGCTGCATGCATAATTTCAGCAGTACCTATAGCAGCTAAATCACCATCACCTTGGTATGTAAAAACGTAAAGATCCGGTCTAGCCCTTTTCATGCCCGTTGCAACAGCTGGTGCCCTTCCATGTGGTGCAATAGTACCATCCATATTAAAGAATTGATATGCAAATACAGAACATCCTATTGGGGATACTACAAGTGTTTTTTCACGTATACCTAATTCATCGATAACTTCTGCAACTAATCTATGAATTATTCCATGATAACATCCTGGACAATATGTAAACTCTTTTCCCGTCAGAGATTCCGGCATTTTATAAAGAACTTTCTTCATTACAATCACCTCCTAATTTCCTCTTTAAGTGCGTTAAGTATTTCAGTTGGTGTTGGAACTACTCCACCCATCCTCGAGTAGAATTTTATAGGTCTTTTGTCCTTTACGGCAAGTTTTACATCTTCTAACATTTGTCCCATGTTCATTTCTACATCAAAGAACATATCCACTTTATTTGCTAATTCCTCCAAAGGTTTATATGGAAATGGCCATACGGTTATAGGCCTAAATAATCCTACCTTAATTCCATCTTTACGCGCCATATCAACAACACTCTTTGCTATTCTTCCAATTGTTCCAAACGCTGTAATTATTATTTCTGCATCTTCTGTTTTATACTCTTCCCATCTCACTTCATTTTCTTCTATTTTCTTGTATATTTCAACTAATTCCAAGTTCATCTTTTCCAATTTATAAGGATCAATATCAAACGATGTAACTATATGTGGTTCCCTTCCTTTTGCCCCTATTAACGCCCAATCACTATGGTCTGGCAATGTTGATAAATCCCTAAATTCTGGAAATTCAACAGGCTCCATCATCTGTCCCAACAAACCATCAGCCAAAATTAACGCAGGAGTTCTATACTTATCCGCTAAATCAAAGGCAAGTACTGTTAAATCTACTGCTTCTTGAACTGTAGAAGGTGCAAGCACTATTAATCTATAATCTCCGTGACCTCCACCTTTTGTTGCTTGCCAATAATCACCTTGTGCTGGTTGAATATCACCAAGACCCGGACCACCACGTACAACATTAACAAAAACTGCGGGTAGCTTTGCACATGCCATATAAGAGACGCCTTCCATCATCAAACTAAATCCAGGTGATGAAGTAGAAGTCATCACCCTCTTACCAGTACAAGCTGCTCCATACAACATATTTACCGTTGCAACTTCACTTTCAGTTTGTAAAAACACTCCATCAACTTCTGGTAATCTTTTAGCCATATACTCTGGTAATTCACTCTGAGGGGTTATTGGATATCCAAAAAAATGTCTACAACCTGCTCTGATAGCAGCTTCGCCAATTGCTTCTGTTCCCTTTACCATTACTTTTTCCATATCTTTCCCTCCTCACTCTTCCCTATAAACTGTTATACATACATCAGGACACATTCTATAACAAAAACCACATGCTATACATTTTTCTAAATGTTTTGGTTCAGCTGGGTGGTATCCTTTACTATTAAATCCTTCTGAGAACTCAATCACTTTAGTTGGACAAGCGGCAATACATAATCCACAACCTTTACATCTTTCTTGATCAATTTCAATATATCCTTTTACTTTAGGCATCTTAACACCCTCCTTAAAAATCCATTTTCATAAACCTTTTTATCCAAAATTTTGGGAACTCCGTTTCAAAGTCTTCAAGAAAATCTGGGATAACTGTATATTTTACTGGAACGTTTAATATTTTAGAAGCCTCTTTTATAATCTTTTCACCCTCTAAGATTATCTCCTTAGTAGTTTCCACAGATAGATTAGTGTTGTTAATAAGGTAATCTATTTTTATTTTCGCAACTTTACTCAACTGTTCATACGTCTTTACAATCCCATCTACATTGGAAGTAAATGGTCTTCTCGTGTTGATAACCATGGAAACTTCGGCATCCTTTAAATGCGGTTTTAAATAGCCTACAACTACTACTCCATTTTCTTCTCCACCAACATCCAAAACAGTTTTATAATCCGGATTATTTAGATATCCAGCTACCGCCCCAGTAACTATCGGTAAATCTGCATGCTTTAGTGCACCCGGAGGTGTAATAACCTTCAATCCCTTCAATGTAAGTTCATCTACTACATCTCTTGTTCTAAAATAAGGAGAAATTGTATCAACATCTGCAATTGCAACTTTTTCATAATCTTGTCTTAATTTTAAGGCATAATTTATCGCTACTTCTGTTTTCCCACTACCAAATAAACCTATAAACACAAAATTTTTAGACACTTTTTTGCACCTCTTCACTATAATCTTTTGGCTTTTCAACACCATTTAAAACCCTTAACGCACCCATTGCAAGTGCTTTTTCCTCATCACCACCCGGATAAACCAAAATTTGAGCAATAAATCCAACGTATTCTTTAAGCCACTTAACTATGTATTCTTTGTCGTATGCAAGTCCACCTGTTAGCACTATTGCATCTACTTCTCCTCTTAGCGCTGCAGCCATCTTTCCAATCCATTTTGCAATTTGATAGGCCATTGCTCTATATATCAATTCTGCCTTTTTATTTCCTTCTGATATCATTTGTTGAACTTTCATTGCATCATTTGTTCCAAGGTACGCAACCAATCCTCCTTTACCTTTTATCCTTTTCTTTATGAAATCCAAAGTATAATCCCCTGAATAACATAAATCTACTAATTGTGTCAGCGGAAGCGTCCCACTCCTTTCAGGTGTAAACGGGCCATCTCCATCCAACGCATTATTAACATCAACAACCTTTCCTCTCTTATGTGCACCTATGGAAATACCTCCACCCATATGTACAACTATTAAATTTACATCTTCGTAGTTCTTTCCCAAATCGCTTGCTGCCTTTCTAGCAACCGCCTTCTGGTTCAAAGCATGGAATATAGATTTTCTTTTAAACAAAGGATGCCCTGAAACCTTTGCTATTTCATCCATTTCATCTACAACTACTGGATCTACAATAAACGCAGGAATTCCGTGTTTTTTTGAAATCTCATATGCAATAACAGCACCTAAATTTGATGCATGTTCTCCGTACTTTCCTTCCTTTAGCTCATTTACCATTAACTCGTCCACCTTATAAGTACCACTCGGGATTGGTCTTACAAGTCCTCCCCTACCAACTATTGCATCAAAATCTTCATATTTAAATCCCAAAGACTTTAAAAAATTCTCTATTACATTGACTCTAAATTCATATTGCTCTATTAACTTTTTAAATGGTGCAAGTTCTTCTGCTGTATGCCTCAAAGTCTTTGATGCAACCTGTGTCTCATCTTCAAAAATTGCAAGCTTTGTACTTGTAGAACCTGGATTTATAACTAAAATTCTATACATTTACATCACCTGCCATTAAATTAGTAAGGGCAAGCGATAACAACTTCGTTTCATCTGAATCAGCTCGTGAAGTTAAGGCAACTGGAACTTTAGCACCAACAATTGTTGAGGCAACATTGGCCCCTGCTAAAAATACCATAGCTTTATAGAATATATTTCCCGCTTCAATATCCGGCATAATTAATACATCAGCATCCCCGGCAACTATACTTTTAATACCTTTGTGTTCCGCGGCTTCCTTTGATACCGCATTATCAAGGGCAAATGGTCCATCCACTATACAACCCTTTATTTGATTTCTCTTGCTCATTTGCGAAAGAATTGCCGCTTCAACAGTTGCAGGCATTTTTGGGTTGACTATTTCAACTGCTCCTAATATAGCAACTTTAGGATTATCCACATCTAAAGCCTTCTTTGCAACTAAAACCGTATTATTTATAATATCGACTTTTTGTTCCAAAGTTGGTGCAATAGTCATTCCGGCATCTGATACAACTAAAAGTTTATGATAATTTGGTACTTCAAATATACTTACAAGAGAGAGAGTTCTTCCCGTTCTTAACCCATATTCTTCCTTTAATACTACTTTCATTAAATCTCCCGTTTTAATCTTTCCCTTCATTAAAAAATGTGCTTTTCCATCAGTAACAAGCTGCACCGCCTTGTTAGCAGCTTCTACATAATCACCTGCTTGAACGAATTCGAATTTATTAATATCTATTCCCATATTTTCCGCTATCTTTTTTGTCTTTTCCACATTTCCAACAAGTATTGCATTTATAATTCCTTCTTCATGCGCTCTATCCAAAGCCTTCAATACAACTTCATCTTCACTTGCCGCAACCGCTACAGTCTTTTTCCCTACTTTTTTTGCCTTTTCAAGAATTTCCATTAACTTATTCATTTTTCTCACCCCAAATCTTTGCCTCTTCTTTGCCTTTTAAAACTCTTAATGCACCTTTTGCAAGAGCTTCCATTTCAAATTCACCAGGTACAGAAAAAACAGGTGCAAACTTAAATACGTATGACTTAATTTTTTCAACAACATTTTGGTTGTTAGCTATACCACCTGTGATAACAATAGCATCCACTTTTCCTTTCAATACCGCACACATTCCTCCAATTTCCTTTGCGATTTGATAAATCATAGCATCAACGTAGAATTTTTCCTTATCCGTTCCCGTTTCTAATACTTTTTTCACATCATTTGTTCCAAGATATGCAACTAATCCTCCTCTTCCAACAAACATCTTCTTCAATTCTTTTTTTGAATATTTTCCAGAAAAAGCAAGTTTAACTACATCTCCTACTGGAAGCTCCCCTGTTCTTTCCGGGCTAAAAGGTCCTTCATCATTTGCATTGTTAACATCTATCATCTTTCCTTTTCTATGGGCAGTTACAGAAATTCCTCCTCCAAGATGCGCAACTACCATATTCAAATCCTCATACTTTTTTCCCAATTGTTCCGCCACTTCTCTAGCAACTGCTTTTATATTTAACGCATGAACAAGGCTTAATCTTTCAATTTCCGGAATCCCAGAAACCCTGGCTTCGTCTATCATTTCATCAACAGAAACAGGATCAGTTATAAATACAGGTATCTTTCCATTTGACAAAGAATACCCTATTACAGCTGCTAAATTTGAAGCATGCTTGACTTTGGTTTTATTTTTTAAATAATCCACCATACTTTCATCTACTCTATAAGTTCCACTTTCAAGTGGTGGTAAAATACCTCCCCTACACGCTATTGCAGAAAAATCTTCCACTTTATAATCTTCCTCTGAAAGAAACTTTAAAATCTCTTTTTTTCTAAAATCCTCTTGTTCCATAATATCGTTAAATTTTTCCAATTCACTTACATCATGTCTTAATGTCCTTTGAACTAACTTTTTATCATCATCAAAAATTGCAACTTTTGTGCTCGTTGAACCAGGGTTAATAACTAATATTAACACTATATCAACCCCTTAGACTTTCCATACTCCACAATCACTTCCTTAAGTCTATTTACACCTTCTATTATTTTTTCATGTGGTGGTAAACAGAAAGATAATCTCATAGAAGAAGAAACACTATCATCCGGTGTAAAAGCTTGACCTGGAATATAAAATACCAACTTTTCCTTTGCTATTTCAAACATCTCCAACGTATCAAATCCCTCTGGTAAAGTTACCCATGTAAAGAGTCCTCCATCTGGATAAATCCATTTTATTCCTTTAATATCTGAAAATGTATTTTCAAATGCCTGCATCATTGTATCTTTCTTTGATTTATACAATTTAATCGTGGGGGTAATTTGTTCAATTAAGTCATATTTCTCAAGATATCTTGCAGCAATTCTCTGTGTGAGAGCAGGACTACACAAATCCGTTCCTTGTTTTGCAAGTACAAATTTTCTGACAAGTTTTTCATCTCCAATAACTGCCCCAATTCTTAATCCAGGCGCAAGTATCTTACTGAATGTATTCAAAAGAATAACCCTTTCTTTTCCAGCAAGTTTAAACAATGGTGGTAGATGCTCTCCTTCAAACCTTAACAAACCATATGGATCATCTTCTATAATTAAAAGGTCGTATTTTTCGGCAAGCTCTATTATCCTCTTTCTCTTTTCAAGAGATAAAGTAGCACCTGCAGGATTGTGAAAATTTGGAATAACATACATAAATTTTACTTTCTTTATTTCACCTTTTTCATCGAGTTCTTTTAATCTTTTTTCAAGCACTTCAACGTTCATTCCATCATCTTCTAAAGGTACAGAAACAAATTTCGAAAATCTCATTCTAAACGCACTAGCCGCTCCCAAGTAAAACGGATTTTCAACAATGGCTATGCTTTCCTCATCTAAGAAAACTTTACCTGCGAGCTCCAACGCTTGTTGCGATCCCGTAGTAAACATTATATTGGATTCATCCAAATCGTTTATTTCATAAACTCTGTTTAAAAGACGTATCATCTGCTTTGCAAGTTCTGGATCTCCCTCTGTAGTACTGTATTGTAAGACATATTTATATTCATTTTCGATGACTTCAGAAGCAATTTTGGAAAGAGCATGTCTAGGAAAGGTTTCCGGATCTGGTACTCCTCCACCAAAGGAAATAGCACCTTCAACAGAAGCATATTTCAACAGCTCTCTAATTAAGGAGGAACTTAAATTATTACCTAATTTTGAATACTTTGAATCGTAATTCATAATTCCACCTCCAAAAATATATTTTATTTTCAATTTGTTTGCAATTTTTTGCATGCAATTTTTTGCATTTTTTCAGAATTGAAATAATTCTATAATAAGTGTACAATATAATTAGCAATTAGTAAAACTCCAAATAGATAAGTTTAACGCTAAAATCTCTTGTTTTTCGCAATTTATTAGAAAAAACTCTTAAAATGCTGTATTTACAATTTATTTATTTTATTTAAAATTAAAGTGTGAAACATATTAAAATTCTAGGAGGTGGAAATATGATAAAGAAGAATTATTTACTTGCACCTGGTCCAACACCAGTACCTTTTGATATCTTACTTGAAGGAGCACGTGAAACAATTCACCACAGAACACCACAATTTGTTAGTATTTTAGAGGAAACTTTAAACGAATTAAAATACCTCTTCCAAACGGAAAATAAAGTTTATACTCTACTCTCCTCTGGCACTGGTGCTCTTGAAGCTGCTATTACCAATCTTTTAAACCCAAATGACAAAGCTATTATAGTAGAAGCTGGTAAATTTGGAGAAAGATGGAGAGAAATTGCAGAAAGGTATAACATAAATATAGTTTCAATAAAACTCGAATGGGGAGAAGCAGTAACTCCCGAACAAATTAAAGAAGCAATAGAAAAACATCCAGATGCAAAAGCGGTATTTACAACATATAGTGAAACTTCCACAGGTACTGTTATAGATCTTGAAGGAATAGCAAAAGTTACGAGAGACACAGACGTTGTACTTGTAACCGATGCAGTTAGCGCTTTGCTTGCAGAACCACTAAAAATGGATGAATGGGGTATCGACGTTGTGGTAAGTGGTTCACAAAAAGGAGTTATGCTTCCACCGGGTCTTGCATTTATTGCTCTAAACGATAAGGCATGGAAATTAGTAGAAAAATCCAATAACTCCAATTATTATTTCAACCTTAAAGCATACGCGAAAAAATATCCAGATAACCCATGGACACCTGGTGTAAATTTAATCTATATGTTAAGAAAAGCAATAAAAATGATCAAAGATGAAGGAATAGAAAATGTTTGGAAAAGACATCAAATGCTTGCAGATGCAACAAGAGCTGCTGTTAAAGCGCTAGGCCTTGAACTATTCTCCAAACGTCCTGGTAATGTTGCAACAGCAGTTAAAGTGCCTGAAGGAGTAGATGGCAAAAAGTTAACAAAAATCATGAGGGATAAATACGGAGTCACAATTGCAGGCGGACAAGAACACCTTAAGGGTAAGATTTTCAGAATATCCACACTTGGTTATTTGAGTATTTTTGATACAATTATAGGAATTTCAGCTTTAGAATTTGTATTAAACGAACTTGGTTATAAAGTTGAATTTGGTACCGGTGTAAAAGCCGCTCAAGAGGTACTATTCAAGGAGGTAAATAAGTAATGAGAATACACGTGAACGATCCCCTTGATAAAAGCGCAATGGAAAGGCTTAAAAAATCCGGACACTTAGTAACAGATACACATCTTGAAAAAGAAGAACTTATAAAAGAAATGCCTGATATTGATGTCTTGGTAGTAAGAAGCGCTACTAAAGTTACAGCAGATGTAATTGAAGCTGGTTCAAAGTTGAAAATAATAGCAAGAGCTGGTACAGGATTGGATAACGTAGACGTTGAAAAAGCCAAAGAAAAAGGTATAAAGGTATTAAATACACCAGGAGCAAATGGTATTTCAGTTGCTGAACTTGCAATTGGTTTAATAATCGCTTGTTCAAGACATATAGCAAAGGGTACAGAAGATTTAAAAAACGGTATTTGGAGTAAAAAACAATTAAAAGGTCATGAATTATACAAAAGAACAGTTGGAATAATAGGATTTGGAAACATTGGAAAAGAAGTAGCAAAAAGGTTACTTGCCTTTGATATGAATGTCCTAGCATATGATCCATTTATAAAAGAAACAGATTTAGATGTAAAACTAGTCGATTTGGATACTATTTTTAGGGAATCTGATATTATCACAATTCATGTACCTAAAACATCAGAAACCACACATCTTATAAACAAAGAAACTTTCGAAAAAATGAAAGATGGTGTTATAATTGTAAACGCCGCTCGCGGTGGTATAGTTGATGAAGAAGCACTTTACAATGCTCTTGTCTCTAGAAAAGTATACGCAGCAGGTTTGGACGTATTTGAAGTTGAACCACCAACAGATGAACTTAGAAAAAAACTTCTTGAACTTCCCAATGTTGTAGCAACACCACATATTGGCGCATCTACAGTTGAAGCACAACTAAGAGTTGGTCAGATTATTGTAGATAAAATTCTAGAAGAACTTAAATGAAAATAAAATAAAACAAAAACGGGTAATCTTAAAAGATTACCCGTTTTTGTTTTGGTGGAGCCGATGGGATTTGAACCCACGGCTTCTACCGTGCGAAGGTAGCGCTCTCCCAACTGAGCTACGGCCCCAACTACATTTAATAATTTATCACATATAATCCATGTAGTCAACTTTTTTATTTTTTGACCATTTTTTAATAATATCTAAAAAAAAATTAAATTTCTTTTCTTTTTTTTTAATTTTCGCATATTTTTGAATTTTAACACTTCCTTTATAATGTGAAACAACGGAGGTGATTAAATTGAACGAAGCATTAAAACTTGCATACAAATTCAAAAATGACATTATACACTTCATGAGCAGATTAATTAAAGCAAAAAGTTATTCTGGTGATGAAAAAGAAGTTATACAAGTTATCAAAAGTGAAATGGAAAAGGTCGGATTTGATAGTGTGAAAATTGATGGACTGGGAAATATAATTGGAAAAATAGGAAACGGTAACACAAAAATTGCAATGGACGCCCATATTGATACTGTAGATATTGGAAATGAAACACTTTGGGAAAGAGACCCATTTTCCGGAAGTTTCGATGAAAAATACGTATATGGTAGGGGAGCATCTGATCAAAAAGCAGGAATGTGTTCAATGGTGTATGGAGCAAAAATACTCAAAGAACTAAACCTTTTTGATGACTTCACACTCTATGTTACAGGTACGGTTATGGAAGAAGACTGTGATGGTCTTTGCTGGAGATATATCATTGAAAAAGAGAAGATAAAACCAGATTTTGTTCTCATTACTGAACCAACATCTCTAAAAATAAACAGGGGTCACAGAGGAAGAATAGAATTTAGAATCAGAACAAATGGGATATCCGCACACGCCAGTGCACCAGAAAGAGGAATAAATGCCATATACAAAATGGCAAAAATAATAAACGAAATTGAAAAACTAAATAACAGGTTGGAAAGCACCTCATTTTTGGGAAAAGGGACAATAGTAGTCTCACAAATATTTTTTAAATCTCCTTCACACAATGCAGTACCTGATCAATGTGAGATTCAGATAGACAGAAGAATAACTGAAGGCGAAACAAAAGAAGTGGTATTTAATGAAATTAAAGAAGTATTTAAAAGAGCTGGTGTTGATGATGCTCAAATTATTGAATTGGAATACAAAAAACCATCGTATACTGGTGTGGTATATCCAACGGAAAAATATTTTCCTGCATGGGTTTATCCAGAAGAGAGCATTATTGTCCAAAGTGCCGTAAAAAACTATGGATATCTATTCAATTCCTCTCCGAAAATAGACAAATGGATATTCTCGACTAATGGAACGGTCACAGCAGGAGTCTATAACATTCCAACCGTTGGCTTTGGACCAGGTGACGAAAAATATGCTCATGCACCAAATGAAAAGGTAGAAATTGAACATCTTATAAAAGCTGCTGCATTTTACGCTACATTTCCAAAAACGTTAATCAAAAACTTAAAGGGGGAATGACTATGTCTACGTTTTTCAGAGGAAGACACTTTATAACAACTCAAGATTTCACAAATGAAGAAATAGATATAATGTTAGATCTTGCAAGAAAATTAAAAATAAAATTCAGCTACGGTGAACCAACTCCATATTTACTTTACAAAACGTTATTTTTGATATTCTTCGATGAAAGTACAAGGACAAGAAATAGTATGCAAGCGGGTATAGCACAATTAGGAGGTACTGGAATATTCTTAACACCTGATAAAATGCAAATAGCACATGGTGAAGTCGCAAAAGATACCGGTATTATACTATCCAGATTTGGAGATGGAATTGGAATAAGATATTGTAAATTTGGTGAAGGAAATAAATACCTTAACGAAATAGCCAAACATTCAAAGGCTCCTGTTATGAATCTCCAAGACGATATATATCACCCATTTCAAGTACTTGCCGACATCTTAACAATTCAAGAAAGATTTGGAAAAAATCTAAAAGGTCTCAAGGTAGGAATAAGTTGGGCATATGCTGAGAGTCATTTAAAACCACTATCAGTCCCTCAATCTCAAATTTTATTATTTACAAGATTCGGAATGGACATTACACTTTCTTATCCAAAAGGATTTGATTTAATGCCAGAAATTATTGAACAAGCAAATAAAAATGCGGAAAAGTATGGTGGAAAATTAAATATCTCTCACAAGATGGAAGATGCATTTGTAGATGCAGACGTAGTAATCCCCAAAAATTGGGGTGGTTTCTTTGTATCGGATAATCCAGATGAGATTCGTGCAGAACAAGCAAAGCATAAAAATTGGATCTGTACAGAAGAATTAATACGACTTACTAAAAAACATTCCATTTATATGCATGCACTCCCCGCAGACAGAGGAAAAGAAGTGGTTGATAGCGTAATAGATGGTCCTCATTCTGTAGTCTATGATGAAGCGGAAAACAGACTTCACACAGCTAAAGCCATTATGACACTGCTAATGGGAGGAAGATTCTAATAATGTATGATATTGGCATTGTAAACGGAAAAGTATTTGTAGATGGAACTTTTATCCATCTAAATGTATATATCAATGCAGGAAAAATATCTGATTTATCAACAAATTATCAAAAATGCAAAAAAGAAATTGATGCAACCGGGAAGATTATCCTTCCCGGTTTTATTGATCCACATGTACATTTTGAACTAAACCTCGGAAGATATACATCTATTGACGATTTTAAGAGTGGAAGTATTTCTGCTTTATTTGGTGGTGTAACTACGATAATTGATTTTTTAGATCCAATAAACTCTCATGAGCAACTTAAAGAAGCATTTAATAAAAGATTAAAAGCAGCACAAAATTCAAAAATAGATTTTTCTTTTCACGTTACTCTTGGCCAGTTTAACGGTGATTTAGATACGCTATTTAAAATGTCAAAAAAACTGGGAACAAGGTCTATAAAAGTATTTACCGCTTATTCTACTAGTAAAAGAAGGACATCTGATAAACTTTTGTACAAATTATTTGAAAAATCAATAGAATATAACGTACCAATCTTAATCCATGCCGAAAATGAAGATATGATAGTTGAAAATGTCCCAATTAACCTCCATTCAAAAGCAAGACCAGAAATTTCAGAAATTTCTGAAATAATTAAAATATCCGAATTTATTTATCAAACAAAAGGAATTGCTTATATTGTGCATACAACTTGTGGAACTTCAATCGAAGAAGTTAAAAATAGATTTGCAAAAATTCATAACAAGAATTTATTTTTTGAAAGTTGTCCGCACTATTTTTATTTTGATGATGAAGTATACAGTAGAAGAGATGCCTATCTATACACTATGACACCTCCCCTTAGAAGTAAAATTGAAAAAGAAAAACTAAAAGCAAACATTGACAATATCTTTTCGATTGGCACTGATCATTGTTCATTTAACAAGAAAGACAAAAGAAAAAAGAAAACAGGAAACCTTCCCATGGGAATTGGAGGAATTGAACATTCATTCATATTAATGTACTCATTGTTTGGTGATAAAATAATCGATAAATTTACAATAAACCCGGCAAAATTTTTCGGTCTATATCCTAAAAAAGGGGCACTACTCCCAGGATCCGATGCTGATATTGTAATTTTCAATCCTAATTACAACGGAAAAATAGTAGAAAGTCATACAAAAGCCGACTATGATCTCTTCTTAAATACAAAGATAAAAGGAAAAATAGAAAAAGTAATTAAAGATGGTATTTTAGTGATAGATAATCAATTATTAAATTCACCCCTCGGAAGATTTATCAGGAGGTAATATTGATGAAAGCTATAATTAATGCTAACATATTTGATTTTGATAATTTCTACAAAAATTATTATATATTATTCGATAAAAAAATAATTGAAATTGGTAGTATGGAAAAATTTCCAGGTGCATCACATGTGATTGATGCACATGAAAATTTTGTAATGCCAGGTTTAGTTATTGGACATACACACATTTACTCAACATTTGCAAGAGGATTGAGTCTACCATTTAATCCTATAAACTTTAAAGATATATTAAATCAACTATGGTGGAAACTTGACTCAAAGCTTGGCAAAACTGAAAATTATTTTAGCGCTCTTGTTTCAGGGATTGAATTTATCAAAAATGGCGTAACAACAGTTATTGACCATCATGCAAGTGGAAAACAAATTAAAGGAAGTTTAAATACACTAAGGAAAGCATTGTGCGATGAAATAGGATTAAGAGGAATTTTTTGTTTTGAAACAAGTGACAGATTCAACGTAGAAGAATGTATCCAAGAAAATCTTTTATTTTTAAATGAAAATAATACTGATATGTATGCAGGATTATTTGGATTACATGCATCTTTAAGCTTGTCTGATGAAACCTTAAAAAAGATATCCGAACTTTACAAAGGACCTATTCATGTTCACGCAGCAGAAAGTATAGATGATGTAGAAGATTCACTTTCAAAATATGGGATGCGAGTTATAAATCGCTTGAATAAATTTGGCCTACTTAGAGAGAATTCTATCCTTGCACATTGTGTTCACGTTACTGAGGAGGAACTTAAACTCATCAGTCAAAATAACTGTTATATTGCTTTAAACGTTTCTTCCAATATGAATAACGCAGTTGGTCTTCCAGATTACCAAAAAATGAAGAAACATAATGTAAAAACGATAGTAGGCAATGATGGTTTGGGATTTAACTTAGCAAGAGAATTACTAAATTTATTTTTTTCAATGAAGCTAAAAGGTAAATCTCCTCTTGCATTCTCGTTAGATGACCTAAGATACTCTATATCAAATACATACGAAATAGCAAGTAAACTACTTAAAATCAAATTAGGAAAAATACAACCAGGGTATGTCTCTGATTTAATAATTGTTCCATATATTCCTCCCACACCTATTAGTAAGGAAAATGCTTATGGACATGTTGTTTTTGGCTTGCTTGATAACTTTAGGCCATCTCATGTAATTGTCAACGGCAAATTGCTAATGGATAATTACAAAATAACGGTTCCCACAGATGATGTCAATGAAATTTATAAAGAAGCCAGAAAAGTCTCACAAAGATTGTGGGAAAATTTGAGTAAAAATTATAAATAATAATCCTTTCAGGAAAAATATGTGTATTTTTATTATCCACAACTTAATTTGTGGTGTCAAACAGAAAAAAACAATCTAGAAGCATTATTATATAACAAAAGGCTTTGAAGGAATATTATTAATTTCAAAATCAATGTCTTTGTGCTTAATTTTCGATTTAAAAATAAATGGTGATCTATATTTAACATATATGATTAGTGGTAACTTAGATAAACAAAGTAACATTTTACTGATAAACAATTATTATCAAAATGATTTATATTCTACAATCAACCTAAAAAACAAACAATGATTGTACTTAATAATTGACAAATCTGTTGTATTAGATATTTCTTTAAGATCTAACCTTAAAAACAACTAAAGGGGGAATTATCGTGGATCTTTCAACAGAACTTTCAGGCATAAAAATCCAAAATCCTGTAATGCCAGCTTCAGGACCTTTAGTGGGTGATTATGAAAAGATTAAATTCATTGATTCTACTGGAGTTGGTGCCATTGTTACAAAAACAATTTCTACAAAAGCAGCCGAAGTTCCAAGACCATGTATATACGGAGAAAACAACTTTGCTATGAACGCAGAACTGTGGTCAGAATATCCTCCCAAAAAATGGTTGGAGGAATTTCTACCTCGTTTAAAAGAGGAATTATCCAAACCTTTGATCATAAGCGCAGGATATTCAAAAGAAGACATGAAACAATTAATACCAAAATTAAACGAATTTGCCAATGCCTTTGAAATATCCACTCATTATGTTGGAAAAACTTATGAAACTATTGGTGAAATAGTAAAAGCAATTAGGGATAACACAGATAAACCTATATTTATGAAAATGAGTCCACATATTCCAGATCCAATTAAATTCACAGAAGTAGCTTTAAAAAACGGAGCTAACGGTATAGTCGCAATTAACTCTCTTGGTCCTACAATGAAGATAGATATACAAAATAGAAAAATCTTAATTGGAAATGAAAAGGGGCAAGTATGGCTTTCAGGTCCTGCCATCAAACCTGTAGCACTCGCTATTATAAAAATACTTCGAGATGCATTTCCTGAAATTACAATTATTGGTGTTGGAGGAATAAAAAATGCAGATGATGTAATTGAATTTTTGTTGGCCGGAGCAGATTCAATCCAACTTCTTTCATCAGCACTAATATTCGGTAAAGACATATATGAAAAAATAATAAATGATCTACCGAAAAAACTTGAAAAATATGGATTCAACAGTGTAAAAGAAGTTAAAGAAACAAAACTTACACACAAAGTAAAATATATACCAAAACATCCTAAAGTTAACAATGAAAAATGTACACTGTGTAAGTTATGTGAAAAAGTATGCCCTTACTTTGCAATAACAATTGATAAAAAAGTCAACATAGACATAAAAAAATGTTTCGGTTGCGGGTTATGTGAAAGTAGATGCCCAACAAAGGCAATAACAGGAGTTTTAGAATAATATTAAAACAAAAATACAAAAATATTTACATTAAATACGTATTGACATTGAAATACACATATGCTATAATCATTTACGGTCTCTGGAAACGGGGCGTAGCGCAGTTGGCTAGCGCGCCTGTCTTGGGAACAGGAGGCCGCTGGTTCGAGTCCAGTCGCCCCGACCACAAGCGGGTGTAGCTCAATTGGTAGAGCATCGGCCTTCCAAGCCGAGGGTTGCGGGTTCGAGTCCCGTCGCCCGCTCCAGACTCGAAGAGGTCTAATGCGCCCGTAGCTCAATAGGATAGAGCACCGGACTTCTAATCCGGGGGTTGTGGGTTCGACTCCCGCCGGGCGCGCCAAAATTTAATATTTTATTATGCGTGGTGGCTATAGCTCAGTGGTAGAGCGCCTGACTGTGGATCAGGTGGTCGTGGGTTCAAATCCCACTAGCCACCCCATTTTTCATATTATAATGTTTTTGATAAAATGCGCCCGTAGCTCAATAGGATAGAGCGTCGGACTTCGGATCCGAGGGTTGCGGGTTCAAATCCTGCCGGGCGCGCCATCTGAGCTCTTCCACTTAGATTTAGCAAACTTTTAAATAACATCACCGTAAAGGAGGTATTAGTATGGAAGTTCTTAAAGTTGCATCAGGTTCCAATCCTAACAAAGTCGCCGGTGCTCTTGCAGGAGTAATCAGAGAAAAAGGGAAAGCTGAAGTTCAAGCAATTGGTGCCGGTGCAGTAAATCAAGCTGTCAAAGCCATTGCAATTGCAAGGGGTTATCTTGCTCCAAGTGGTATTGATCTTGTATGTGTACCTGCTTTTACCGATGTAAGTATCGAAAATGAATCTAGAACTGCTTTAAAATTCATCGTCTTTCCAAGAGAATAATTGATTAGGAGAGGCACAGTTCCGTATAGGACTGTGCCTTTTATTCTTTTTTCATTCTATATATCTTAAATTTTCCCATTAAGGCTTTCTTTTCTTTAATAATTTTAAAACCTTTTCTTAAATAAAGATTTTTTGCTCTATTATTTTTTTCAACATCCAAATAGATACCCCTATAACCTTTTTTTTCAGTTTCTTTTATAAAATATTCTAAAAGTTTCGTACCAATTCCTTTTCCCCTCGACTTTTTATCCACACTAATATTTTGTATATATATACCCTTTAATCCTTTTAGATTAATTATATTATTTATCAATATGTTCTTTACAAAAAGATCAACCAACTTAAAAAACGAAAACACTTCAAAAAAATCCTTTATTTTACCTTTTGTACATCTTTTTTCTAAATCATATGCTATTAATATACCTTTTATTTCTTTTCCATCAAAATAGCCATATACATTTCTATATGAAAAAGGATTTCCTTCTCTCTTAACTAATTCCGCAAGTTTCAAAATCGCTTCTTCTCTTTTTCCAAACAAAAAATAAAACAACCTCTCATCTGTATCATAAATTAATTCGGCCACTTTTAACAAATCATCATCTTTATTTATCTTACGAATCATCTTTTATACCCCCAATAAAAAAGGGAAGCCAAGAAGCTTCCCTTCCAATCATTTCCTTATGTATCTTGGAGTATCATCGTACTTTTCAATCAAACCATTTAATCCCTTTTGGATATATTCAACAACCACATCCGCCAAAACAAAACCTGTATCATATCCTGATGCTTTATTTTCTGCAAGCATTGAATATCCATCTCCACCACTTGCCATATAGTTATTAGTTACAACAGTATAAACTTTATCCATTTCAAGTGTTTTTCCATTTACCATTACTTCCGTTACTTTTCCATTTTCACTCTTAAAGGTCAAACCTCCCACATGTAACCATGCTCCTTTTCCTTCAGGAAGCTTTGCAGCATATTCCAACACTTTTATTACTTCCGAACCTTTCATCTTCATTACATAAACGGTGTTTCCAAATGGCAATACCGTTAAAATATTTCTTATAGTTATCTTTCCTGGTTTTATTGACGCCCTTATTCCTCCTCCATTTTGGAACGCAATATCCGCACCTGTTTTCCACATCATGGCATCGGTAATAAGGTGTCCAAGATTTGTATCTCCAGATCTTACATGCTTTCTTTCACCGTCTAATAACACCTTTGTTTCTCCAATAACAGTATCAAGTTTTTTAGAACCAATCTTTGCAAAGTAATCAAGTGGAACTTTTACATATTCTGCCGGTTTGTATTCTTTTCCCACAAACTCATACATTGAATTACCATTTTCATCTTTACCTTTATAAATTTTCAAATTAACTGGAATAGGTGTCCATGACCACTCTTTTATCTTTCCGTTTTCTACATCCAAATCAAGTTTTCCAACAATCTTACCCCATTCCCATGCTTGAATCAAAATTGTATTGTTGATAACCTTTGCCTCATTAAGTTTTGTATGACTATGCCCATCTATAATTATATCTATTCCATTCACCTCTTTTGCCAACTCTTCTGACGTAGTATAATTTCCCTCGTATGCTTGACCCATTCCCAAATGTGTAAGTGCAATTACAATATCAGCCTTTTTTCTAAGTTCAGGAACAAGTTGTTTGGCAACTTCAACGGCATTTTTAAATTCCAAATCTTTGCTAAAAAGTGGTTCCAATATTGCCGTTTCTTCAGTTGTCAAACCAAATATTGCAACTTTAATACCACCAACATTTTTTATTATATATGGTGTAAAGAAAGGCTTGCCATCTTTATATATATTTGCAGATAAAAATGGAAACTTTGCAATACTCATTTGATACATTAATACATCCCTTGATTTGTCAAATTCATGGTTTCCAACAGCAACTGCATCAAGCTTCATTCTATTCAAGGCAAAGATATCTGGTAATGCATTTAAAAGGTCAGATTCAGGCACACCAGTGTTTATATCTCCCGCATGTAAGAACAAAACATTTGGATTCTTTGCACGTTCTTCATCAATTATAGATGCAATAACGGCAAACCCACCTATATTTGGATTATGGTACTCACTAAATGCCCATGCATGTCCATGTGTGTCATTAATGTGAAAAATAGAAATTTTTGTGGCAAACAAACTAATTGTTAATATTACAAAAAGCGTTATAAACAACCTAAGTTTCCTCATATAACACACCTCCCTGTTTTATAGTTTGCAATTATATTTTATCACAAACTTTCCTCAATTAACTGCTTTTTGAACATATTTGCATATAATCCGCCTTTTTGAATTAATTCCTCATGATTTCCTTTTTCAACTATTTGACCATTATCGAAGACATAAATAACATCTGCATCCTTCAAAACCTTTAATCTGTGCGTTATAATAATCATAGTTTTACTTTCCATATTTTTTCTAAGTGATTCAATTATTCTCTCTTCTGTCTCCGGATCAACAGCTGAAAGGCAATCATCAAAAATAAATACATCACTATTTCTTATTAGTGCTCGGGCTATAGTTATTCTTTGCTTTTGCCCTCCTGATAACGTAACTCCTCTTTCCCCTACAACCGTATCATAGCTTTTTGGGAATTTTTCAATGTCACTATGTACAGCAGACAACATGGCATATTCTTTTACCTGCCATTCATCCAAATCTTCCAACCCAAATGCTATATTATTTTTCACACTAGTCGAAAACAAAAATGTTTCTTGAGGTACGTAAGAAATCTTTGTCCTGACTACCTCAGATGGTATATCGTTAATATCATATCCATTTATAAACACATGCCCCTTGTTTACGGGATAAAGTTTACTTATTATCTTGACTATAGTAGATTTTCCACTTCCAACCGTACCAACTATACCAACAAGCTGACCTTTTTTTATTTCTAAATTAACACCTTTCAAAACATACCTATCTGTATCAGGATATTTGTAATCTAGTTCTTTAATTAAAATATTTTCAATTTCGTTTATTTCAACGGAATTTTCTGGTTCCTTTACTTTTGATTTTGTATTTAAAATCTTTAAAATTCTATTGTAAGAAGCTCTACCATTTTGAATTATATTAATTACCCATCCAAACGCAGTCAGTGGCCATACAATCATACCAATATAATTATTAAAGGCAAAAAACATACCAAGTGTTATCTTTTGATTTATAACCATTGGTCCGCCATATGCAATAGTAATAAAATACGACAAAGAACTTATAAAATGAATTAGCGGCCACATTATACCCCAAACTTTAACAAGAGATAATGTTGCCATAAAATTATTATTTGCCTTTTTTGAAAATAAATCTTCAAACTTTGGTAATATTGAAAATGACTTGAGTATTCTAATACCATCTACAGATTCCTCAGTGAAACCACTTAAATCCGAAAAAGTATCTTGAACCTTTTTTGACCTTTTGTATATAAATTTACCAAAGATGAGGGAAATTAACATTATAAATGGCAAAGGAATTAAAGCAATAAGGGTTAATTTCCAACCAACACTAGTTGCCATGAAAAATACTGTAACAACTGACATAAAAGATGCATCAACCATCATAACTATACCAGGTCCAAGCATCCTTTCAAGGTTGTTCATATCATTTGTAAAATGCGCCATTAAATCTCCACTTCTATGTTTATCAAAAAATGACATGTCTAATGACAGCATTTTTTCATAAAGAATCTTTCTTGCCTCATAGGTAAATTTTCTTGCACTACCTATTATAAAAAATCGCCAAAGAAATCTGGTAATAAACATACCTAGTGCTATACCTATTATTCCAAGAGCCATTAATTTTGCAACATGGATATCTGGAGTTTTTACATTCAAACTATCCACAGCTTTTGATATAAATTTTGGAACTATAAGTTGTAATGTATCAACAATTATCAAAGTAAAAATCCCAGATAAGTAAAAAAGAAATCTCTTTTTTATAAATTCTCTAATCAAAAACATCACCTCTCAAGTTCACCAACAAAAATATCTAAGCCTCCAAGATGTCTATCAAAAAGTCCATTTAAAGAATTTGTCTCACCAACAAACTTTATCCTCCCAGATACATTCAATGCTCTTTTTATTTCGTCAAATCCATATCCTCCTCCCACAAAAATCCAATGATTAAGACGTATCACAAAAAAGTCAACAAGCCCTTTTTTGTAATTTAATGAATAAAAATCACCGTCTTTGGAAGCTGTTTTTCCAAAAAGATATATACCATCGTCACCAACTAACATATCATTACATACATCATCTTTACTACCCTCTAAAATATAATCATTTAGTCTATTGCCATTTGAGTCTAAAATCATAATATAGATATTAGAATCATCCGTAATATTCCCTTTACTATCAAAATAAACATTTGAAACTAAATAAATCTTGTCTTTATACACCAAAGCCTTACTTGCAAAATCATCTTCTTTCCCACCAAAAAATCTTATCCACCTTAATCTACCAAAATAATCTACAAAAACAACCATTAAATCTCGACTTTTTCTAAAAGTATTTCCAAAGATAACATAACCACCATCACCTTTAGAAATTGATACTGCTTCATCCAAATACTTTCCACCAAAATTCCTCTTCCAAATAATATTCCCATCAAAATCTACTTTTATCAAAAAAACATCAGACCATCCGCTTAAATCAACAAAATCATCAGACCAAGTATCTCCAAAAATTAACAATCCATCATTTTCAACTATAACTTCTCTTCCCCTATCTTTATATCTTCCGCCGTAAACCTTTTTCCACAAAATTACATCGTCTTTCAAAGCATAAAGGATTATATCTTGTGCACCATTGGCCAATACATAGAGAATACCATCCTTCTTTTTTAAATCTACCAACTCACCATCCAAATCAAAATAAAATTTAACCCCATCTTTTAAAATAAACGGTCTTTTTCCTTCTTTTCCAAGAATATAGTAACTTCCATCTATATACGTATAGTTATAGACATGGTCATCTTCCTTTGAACCTATTACACCTAAAATCTTTACGGCAGGATTTGTGTAAAATTCGAAAACAGGAGTTTCAATTGTGTTATATCCATCTGTAACCTTTAATTTCCAAAAATACTTTGAATTAGATGATAAATCTTTAATTTCATATACATTAGCCCTATAATTCCTCACAACGGGCTTCAATTTATCTTTTGAAATACCAAAATACAAAGTTGAAAGCGTTTCATCATCATCCTCTATATTCCATCTAAAGGTTATACTCTTCCCAACACCCTTTAAACCATTTTTAGGAAAAATTATTCTAATTTTAGGTTTTTGATTTTTTACGTAAATTTCTTTATAACTACTATATACGTACTCTCCCGCTAAATTTACGGCTTTCAGTCGTAATTTGTATTTTACATTTGGTTTAACACTTAAAATATACTCTGAAGAACCCAATTTTATTTCCTCGTTGTTGATTTCTAAATAATACTCAAAATCGTCATACTTATTATATTTTACTTTATACTTTCCTTCTTCTTTTATAATTTCAAAATCGATAGATACAGGATTAATGTAAAATTCAAAGGTATTAGAAACCGCTTTTGCTCCAAACTCATCTTCACATTGAACGCTCCATTTGTATTTTCCAGTGGGAAGCACAATTTCATATTTATTATCCTTTAATTTAATTTCTCTATTGTTTAAATACAAAGTATAATTTAACTTATCATTATCTTCTGCATCCCATGAAAAAGTAACTCTATTACCATTTACAGTGGCTCTTGCATCTAAAATCTTAGGAATATCGTTCAAAATAGTAAAACTACTTACAGGTGTTTCAATATAATCATTTCCAAATTTTATTCCAACCTTCCAAAAATAAGTTCCAGGTTTTAATGAAATAGGATATTTTGTTTCTATACCATCGTACACCTTTTCCAATTCATTTGTACCCAAAAACAACTCTGAAATTAAAGAAAGTTCCCTTTTATACTGAATGTCCCATTTTAATTCCACATTCCTACTATTCAAAATAGAATTATCTTTTGGAAATATTAAATTAACCCTTGGAGATTCAACTTGGGTGAACTTAATAATTAATACTATACTTACAATACTTAAAACTATAAATAGTAAATACAAATATGATTTTTTCTTATTTTCCAAATATACCCCTCCTAAAACACAATCCCCTTCCAAATAATACTAAAAAATATAGCAAAAACAGGACTTATCCACCATACATGATCAAATTTCTTCACCTTCCACAATCTAAATAAAAATCCAAAAAACAAAGATAAGAACGCAAAAAATGGTTTACCAGCAAGAAAAAATATAAAGAATGCCAATCGCTCTGAAATACCTTCCAAATCCTCGTAATTCTCTATTGCGGGATAAAAATTTCTAAAAAAGTAGGAAAGTGCCGTGGTAACCAAAGCCATACCAAGTATATATAAGACGAATTCTTTTGAAAGATACGAAGTTTTAAAATAATCTGAAACAATAAAATTAAATATTAAAGCAATTATCATCCCGGCTACTTCAATTAAATGATAATACACCTTTTTATTTACT
Source organism: Thermosipho affectus (assembly GCF_001990485.1). Lineage (NCBI taxonomy): Bacteria > Thermotogati > Thermotogota > Thermotogae > Thermotogales > Fervidobacteriaceae > Thermosipho > Thermosipho affectus. The sequence goes on from NZ_LBFC01000006.1 coordinate 56,887, forward strand.
TTAACACGTAGATAATCAAAAAAAAGATGTATAGCTATGAAAGTAAATAAAATCACAGGTACGGTATAAAGTAGTGTATCAAAAGTAAAAGCTAAAATTGCAAAGGCAGACCAAATTAGATGTTGTATAAAATTCCATCCTTTTAAATGCCTCAATTTGCTGTTGTGGGTAAATCCATGATCAGCTACATAATGTCCTAAAAAAAGGTGCAGCATCATCTCACTCCTAATCCTTTTTTACTTTATATTTCAATATTCCATCTTTAGTTACAAGATACAAATATTCACCATCTGAATCCGCTGTCAAAACTTCATTGTCAAGTTTCTCTATAATCTTCAAAACCCTTCTTTCTGGAATATCAATTATTGTAATAAAATTTCTTCCAATAGTTAAGAAATAATTTCCCACTCTAAAAATAGCTATATTACCTATCCAACCTTCACCTATATAATTTCCAACAGTCGAACCTATATCATAAAATAAAAATCCATAGCTTCTTGTAACTCCCAAAACTTCATTCCTATAAATTATTACATCTGAAATATCAATACTTTTATTTTTAAGTTCAGGTACACTTAAAAGCAGATTTAATCTTGGTATATAAATTTGTTTATTTGTATATAAAATAAGATAATTTTCAACCACCTTAATTCTCCCATACTGTCCTTTTAAATCTACTATTTTCTTACCAAATGGATCCCAAAAACTAACAATTTCCCCGGAATTAACCGCTGTATACACTCCCTCTTGTGTTGCAAGAAAATCCGCCACATAAACAACATTGTATTTTTTCTTTATAGCTGGACTATAAAAGTAAATCTCACTTGCCGTTCTAAAGGAAACCCCACCAAAGCTCTTTTTTAAGTTAAATATAGGTCCTTCCATGAGTTTCGTACCATTTCCATACAATCCATTTGGTCCTCCTGTATAAATAACTGACTTAAAAATGGCAATTTGATTTCCAGGAAAATCCAATTTTTTGTCAAAATCCACAACTATTGAATTTGAAATTCTTGCACCATTAAATCTATATGGTCTCAACTTAGATAAATACACTTCTTTTTCTTTTTCAGTCTTTGATACATACTCTCTATAGTTATCATCTTTGTACTCGGGGATCTTAATTTCACCAAACTCTAAAAATTGTTTTAACTTTTCCACAAACTCGTTAGAAGAATAAAACGAATAAGCATCTCCTTTTATTTGAATAAGATCAATTCCATCTATTTTTGCAGAATCCACTGAGACAATTCCATCACCTTTTCCACTAACAAGCTCAGGATAAAATTTTTCAAGAGTACTATTTTTAACGTCTATACCAAAAGGAGGAGTTGTCCCAATAAATGAAACCATGCTTACATTATCTTTTCTTGAAAGCGTCTTCATCTTTTCCAAAAGTTTGGAATCCGGTAAAATTTCACTCCAATATGTATTTACTGTCTCAATAAAAGTATAAATATGTGTCTGAATTGAAGAAATCATGTTTTCATCAAGGTTATAAATCTTTGATAACGCCTCTGGGGTCTTTCCATACAAAAGTGAACCAAAATATACGGGATTTGAAATATTTGTACCCTTAAATGGCACAGAAATAAATGCAATTTTTCTAACATTGTTAATTTCTGGATGCAACAATAAACAATAAGAAATTATTAATCCCCCAATATCTTGAGCTATAACATCAAATTTGAAATTCTTGAATCTTTTCAATTCAGATGCAAGCTTCTCAGCTTCAAATTCAATATAGCTTTTTAACTCCGAACGCTTAAAATAATCATCTACCATATCTTTATACAGCTTTGATCTTACTTCGTAAAGTGGATAATTATACATCATTATAGTTCTATCGGAAAATACAACCGACCAAAAATTTAAATCTGGACTATCATCTGATTTAAAATATCCCTTGAAATTTCTATCTGAGCCTGGAATAACCAAAATAGCGGGTTTTGGTGTAAGTTTTTCAACAAGCACCTTTATACCCAATTCTTGTTTTTTTGGGTTTAAAGCCACGATTCCTATCTTTGAACTATGGAAAGATTGAGTTTCAACGTAATATCCTTTTTCATCTTTTCCTATATAACTTCCAGGAAAGATCCTATAGGCAGAACCTTTATCGGGAATGTACGCAAGTGCAACATTGTTATAATCTATACCATAATAATAATCAGATGGAAAATAATATTTAAAAGTAATTGGTCTATATGCAAAATCAACCTTTCCATCTTTTGGAATAACATCGTACACCGTGTCTATAAACGGGTAATTTTTAAATAAGTCTGGATCAGTATCCGGTGTAATAGGATTTAACCTAAAAGATTTTTCATACGGAAAGGCACCTTTTGGAATATTTATATAAAGATTTTTCACAACAGTTGTTTCTTGTTGCGCCTTTATCTCAATTTGAGACTTTTTCTTTAAAAACTGACCAATTAATATAGCAAAAGCTACTGCAACTATCACAATAGATATAGATAACAAAAGCAAAAGCTTTCTTTTGTATATAGTTTTCAATAACTCAATTACTCTACCAAATAATTTTCCAAATAGTTCTTTTGCTCTCCCTAAAATATTCTTTAAAAAATCCATTAATTATCCCCCTGTGAACCTTTCCCAAATTTTTTTCTAAATTCGTCTAAGTCCAAATTTTCAACAAATTTTTTAAACTCGTCATCTTCTTTATCATAATCCTCATTAGGATAATCAATTGAATAATCCAATACTAACTCATTTGAAACATATATCGGCGAAGATGTCTTTAAAGCAAGAATAATAGCATCAGATGGTCTTGCGTCAAATTCTATCAATCCATCATCCTCTTCGTCGTTTGCAGTCAAATCTTTTAATATTACTTTTGCATAAAAAGTATTATCTTCAATTTTGTTTATTAATATCTTCTCCATCTTTGCCTCAAGTCCTTCAACCATTGAAAGTAAAAGATCATGGGTTAACGGTCTTTCAAAAGTTACATTTTCCAAAATCATAGCAAGTACACTTGCTTCGCATGCACCTATCCATATTGGAAGTATCTTTTTAGTACCTTCAATAGATAAAATCACAACGGGTGAATTATTTACTTTATCCAATGCCAATGCTTTAATTGTCGCCCTTTTCATCCCAAATCCCCCTTTCAAAATCCTCAACGCCTTTTGAAACTACACTTTTTACATATTCTCTTAAAACTTTCTCACTATCAAAAATGTTGGGATCCACTAAATCATGGATTTTAATATATATAGGATGCCTTTTTATAAACAAACTCTTTTTTCTAAGTACTTTATGCGCTCCCCAAATGGAAATCGGCAAAATCTTAATCTTATACTTGTAAGCTATCTCCAAACTTCTATTTTTAAAATCTAGAACCTTCCCATCAAAACTTCTCGTACCTTCTGGGAACAAAACAAAATGAACTCCTTCATTTAGTTTTCTTATAACTTCTTTCAAAGACATTGCCGTCTTTCTCACATTCCCTCTATCTATTAAAACACTTCTAAGATATTTTAAAAACCAATTTATTCCCGGCACCTTTCCCAATTCCTTTTTGGCAATAAACGCAACAGGTTCAACAAATCCAATAATTAAAGGAATATCAAGAGCACTTTGATGATTAGACACGACAATATAATTTTCATCTATTTTTGGCTTTTTACCAAATACGTGCACCTTAATCCCAAGTAATTTAAAAGTCATCCTACCGAAAATTTCAATCTGCTTTACAACAAATTTTCTAGATACTTCTTTGTTAAATAAACCTATAACAAATCCTACAAATAAAACTATCGCACCGTATATTACAATATAAACAAAGGCCCCAATCAAAAAATATAACGTATAAAAAAACTCAAATATTTTTCTCATGACTCCCTCCCTAACGTATAACTTTCCATCTTATTAAATACCTTTTCTTCCAATTCAAATAGTTTGTCAAGTTTTTGTTCAATTTCCTTTAACTCTCCAATCGAAGATTTAGTTGCGGGATTTTTAGGTGCAAAAGCCACACAACTGTCTATATAAGGTAATATTGAAATTCCATATGTTTCTATCTCCTTTGCTTTTTCAATAATATCTAGCTTTTCAAAGCCAATTAATGGTCGTAGAATTGGAATATCAGAAACATCTTCAATAGTTCTTAAATTAGAAAGTGTTTGACTTGCAACTTGCGCAATATTCTCACCCGTTATAATTGCACTGGCTTTTCTTTTCTTTGAAAGTTTGTTTGCTATTCTTATCATACTTCTTCTTTGAATAATCAAAGAATATCTATCTGGCACATTTGACTTTATGTACTGCTGAACTTCCGTAAAAGGAACGATATGAGTTCTTAAGGTATCAGGGGTATATTTTGATAAAACATCAGCCAAATCTAATATCTTCTTTACAGATTTTTCACTCGTAAATGGTGGACTTAAAAAGCTTAACGTTTCAAGTTTTAACCCACGCTTTAGCATATACCAACCTGCCACAGGGCTATCTATTCCTCCACTTAAAAGTAAAATTGCCTTACCCGAAACACCAACCGGGAGTCCTCCATACAATCTTTCCTTACCAACAAAGATAAAAGCTTCCTTTTCTTTTATCTCAATTCCAACTGTTATATCGGGATTATGAACATCAACATTTAAATTGTCAAATTCTTCAAGTACGTAAGCACCAATATATGCACTCAACTCATTAGAAGTCATTGGAAATTCTTTAAAAGACCTTTTCGTTTGAACCTTAAAAGTTTTCTTTCCTTTTATATTCAAACTCAACAATTTTTTTACAGCCTCTTTTATTTCATCAATGTCATGACTTACCGCATATGCATAACTAAAATTTTGTATCCCAAACACATATTTTAATCTTTCTTTTATTTCCAAAAATGACATATTTTTTAACCTTATAATTATTCTTCCATACCTTTTACTTATTTCAGGCGGTCTTGCAATCTTTCTTATATTATCAATAAGTTTTTTTTCAAAATATCCCCTATTTTTCCCTTTTAATCCTATTTCAAAATACCTTACTACAACTACTGGCTCCATTTGAAGCCTCCTTTCTGGTAATATTCTATCACATCTAAACGATTTTGTTTAAGTAACTTATAACTTCTTCCAATTCTTGTATTTTCCTATCCACTTCTTCTACGTCTTCTGAAAAAATCGCACTTTTTACACATGTCTCAAGATGTGAATTTAAAACCTGAACATTTGCTTTTTTCAAAAGGGCAATCGTTGCAAGAATTTGCTTTGAAATATCTATACAATATCTGTTATCTTCTACCATCTTTATTACCGCCTCAACTTGCCCTTTGGCATTCTTCAATGTTCTTAACGCATCCTTATGCTTCACATAACCAACCTCCTTCCCTTAAATTATACCATGAAAAAAACTCTCTGCATTCGCAGAGAGTTTTACACATAAGCACCTAAAAATTGACTTTTATACAATTCTGCATAAAAACCATTTTTATTCATCAGCTGCTCATGTGTACCTTTTTCGATTATTTTTCCTTCATTCATTACCAAAATCATATCCGCATCTTTAATAGTCGATAATCTATGTGCAATAACAAAATTAGTTCTACTATGCATCAATCTTTTCATAGCACTCTGAATATATTTCTCAGTCAACGTATCCACATTACTAGTAGCTTCGTCTAAAATTAAAATATCTGGATCCACTACAAAAGCCCTTGCTATCGTTATAAGCTGTTTCTCCCCTTGAGAAATATTTGAAGCTTCTTCATTAATAACGGCATCATATCCTCCAGGCAATGCCATTATAAAGTGATGAGCATGTGCTAACTTTGCAGCATTTATTATTTCTTCTTCAGTGGCATTATCTTTACCATATGCAATATTTTCCCTAATAGTACCATTAAACAACCAAGTGTCTTGTAAAACCATCCCAAAGAACCTTCTCAAATTATTTTTTCTCAATTTCCTTATATCCACACCATCTATGGTAATTCTTCCCTTTTGTATCTCGTAAAACCTCATCAATAAATTCACAAGAGTTGTTTTTCCGGCACCTGTTGGCCCAACAATGGCAATAGTCTGACCACTTTTCACATCAATATTTAAGTCTTCAATTAATTTTTTGTCTTTACTATAACTAAAATAAACATTTTCAAATTTCACATTTTCTTCAACAGACTTCAATTCTATGGCATTCTCTGGATCAGGTTCTTCTTCTTTCTCATCTAAAATTTCAAAAACTCTTTCCGATGCTGCAAGAGTTGACTGAATCATGTTCATTATATTTGCAACTTGAGAAATAGGTTGATTAAATTGTTGAGAGTATTGAATAAATGCCTGCACATCACCAAGTTGGATAATGCGTTTCGTCACCATTATTCCACCCATTATCGAAACTATAACATACCCCAAATTACCAACAAATCTCATAATAGGCATAGTTATTCCAGAAACAAATTGTGCCTTCCAAGCAGAACCATATAACTTTTCGTTATACTCCTCAAATCTTTTAATACTTTCTTCTTCCATGTTATATCCTTTTACAACAATTAATCCGCCAAACATCTCTTCGACATGTCCGTTTACATTTCCAAGAAATTTTTGCTGATTTTTAAAATATTTCTGAGATTTCTTTACTATAAGTACTATCAATGATATGCTGATAGGTAGTGTAACCATTGTAACCAAAGTAAGCAAAGGACTAATAGTAAGCATCATTATAATAACACCAACTATTGTAACTATAGAAGTAATAAGTTGCGTCAAACTTTGATTTAAAGTGTTACTAATTAAATCCACATCATTTGTTACTCTACTTAAAATTTCACCATGTGTTCTTGAATCATAAAACCTCAATGGAAGTTTTGAAAGTTTTTCCATAACTTCCGTCCTTAATTTTTTTACAACCTTTTGTGACACACCTGCCATTATATATTGCTGTATATACATAAATAACGCAAATAATCCATACAAAATTCCCACTTCAATCAAAATTTTTAGTATACCTTGGAGATCTATTTTTGCCCTAGGAAATATTTTTCTTGCAAGAAATCCCTGAAACAACTTAGTTGTTGCCTTCCCCAAAACTTTTGGAGCAATAATACTAAATATTGTTCCAGTTATTGCAAGTGCAAATACAATTATCAAAGGAATTGCGTATGGTTTTAAATACCCTAACAATCTTTTCAGTGTTTTTTTGAAATTTTTCGGCTTTTCAACAGCTCCCCTTATTGGTCCTCCAGGTCCTCCTCTACGCACAGGTTTTCCCATACTCATGCTATCTCCTCCTCTGAAAGTTGAGAAGAAACTATTTCCCTATATACCGGACAATTTCTAATGAGTTCTTTATGTGTTCCAATACCCATTATTTTCCCATTTTCTAAAACTATAATCTTATCTGCATTCATAACTGTGGCTACCCTTAGAGAAACTATTATTTTAGTTGCATTCGATAAGTTTTCACGCAAAGCCTTTCTCAATTTTGCATCAGTTTTGAAATCAAGAGCTGAGAAACTATCATCAAAAATATAAACATCTTTATTCCCCACAATTGCCCTTGCAATTGCAAGTCTTTGTTTTTGCCCACCTGAAAGATTTGTCCCACCTTGCGAAACTTTCGTCTTTATACCATCAGGAAACTTTGAAACAAATTCCCAAGCTTGTGCAATCTTTAAGGCCTCTATAATTTCTTCCTCATTGGCATCTTTTTTACCTATTCTTACATTTTCTTCAATTGTTCCAGAAAAAATAACCGGACGCGAGGGGGTTAATGAAATCCTTTCCCTCAAATCTTTTTGAGAAACTTCATTAATATTAATTCCATTAACTAAAATCTCTCCTTTAGTAACATCATAAAATCTCATGAGTAATTTGACAAGAGTACTCTTTCCAGAACCAGAACTTCCAATAATTCCAACTACTTCTCCTGGATTTATCGTAAAACTTGCATTTGATACTGCAGGTTCTTTTCCTCCTTCATAATAAAATGTAACATCTTTAAATTCTATCTTTTCCACGATATCGATCTTCTTCGGTTGTTCTAGATCTTTTATCCTTATTTTTTCTTCTAAAACACTACTAATTCTTTCGGCCGAAGCAGATGCCCTTGGAAGAAAGATAAAAATAACGGATATCATTATAAATGAAAACATAATTTGCATAATGTATTGCATAACTGCCATCATGTTACCTATTTCCAACGTGCCTTTATCAACCTGTAAAGCACCAACCCAAATCAAAAAGACAATAGTTATATTCATAATCAATAAAATCAAAGGAAAAACTAAGGAAAAAATCCTGTTAACTTTAAGAGCTGTACTCGTTAAATCCTCATTGGCATCTTCAAACCTTTGTTTTTCATACTCTGTTTTTGCAAATGCCCTAATGACCCTAACACCTGTAAGATTTTCTCTTAAAACTCTATTTAACTTATCAAGTTTTTTTTGCATTGATTTAAACAATGGAATTGAATATTTCAAAATAAAATACATAGCAACAAACATAACAGGCAACGAAACAAGCAAAACCATAGAAAGCTTTGCACTTTTTGAAACAGCCATTATTGTTCCACCAATAGCCATAACAGGAGCAAGTGCAACTATACGTAACATTATAAACAAAACACTTTGAATTTGTGTAATATCATTTGTATTTCTATTTATAAGCGTTGAAACACCATACTTATCTACCTCGCTTAAAGAAAAATTCATTACCTTTTTAAAAACCATACTCCTAAGATCTTTTCCAAATCCCATAGAAATTCTTGCGGCAAAAAATGTTGAAATAACAGCAGCAGCAACATTTAACAAAGTAATACCAAGCATTTTCCAACCTACACTCCAGATATAATCGACATTTCCCCTTGCAACACCTTTATTAACTATATCCGCCATCAAATTTGGAAGGTACAAATTTAAAATAGCTTGCAAAGTAACAAAAAACAATGTTAAAATAATCAAAAAGGTATATTTCTTTAGATACTTAAAAATTTTTCCCATCTTTCATCGCCTCCAAATTTTTAACAACTTTTTCCAAAAGTTTTTCCAAATGATTTAATTCCCCTTTCGAAAAATCTTTAAAACACGCACTTTCAAACTTTTTTATACTCATTAGTAACTTTTCGTGTATTTCTTCTGCCTTATCTGTAAGATAAACATGAAAATATCTCCTATCCTTTTCATCTACAACCTTTTTTACAAACCCTGCCTTTTCCATTCTTTTTAACATTATTGCCACTGTAGAAGTATTAACCATTATTCTTTCAGCCAATTTCTTTTGTGTTATTCCAGGAAATTTTTTAACAATAAAAAAAAGTGGAATTTGTCCAGGATGAATTCCATATTTTTCCATATCTGCTCTTAAAATCTGAAACTTTAGCTTTTCAATTTCTGAAAAAAGTAAAAAAGCATTTTCAAAATTTTCACTTTTCAATTTTCTCACCTCCAATACATTTACGTGAAACTATTATACATCAAACTATTTTTTTGTCAAAAAAGTGGGGCCAAAAGGCCCCACGAAACTAAAAAACAACTATCATTTTGACAAAGGTTTTAATGAATCCATGTATATTGAAGAAATTGTTTTTTCATCTGCATTAATTGGTGCCATACTCAACAACAATCCCAAAGAAGGTGTTTCAAGTGCAAGTTTTGTAAGTTTTGGAATGTCATTTTCACTAAATCCCATATCTTCTAATTTTTCTGTAACTCCTAAGTTGAACAGCCACTTTTCAATACCAATTGCTATCTTCTCTGCTTCGCCTGGAACACCTTTTAAATCTGGAACAATTGGGCTGTAAATATCCGCTAAAACCTCTGGTTTTGAGGTGTAAATATGTTTTACAACGGCTGGAAGAAGCATTGCAAGCCCAAGTCCATGAGCAAGATCAGGTTTTACTGCACTCAATGGATGTTCAAGTGCGTGTGTAAAGTGCAACAACCCATTATCAAAAGAAATTCCAGCTATTGTAGAAGCATACAAAAGATAATATCTCGCCGTCAAATCATCTGGATGAGCAACTGCTTGAGGTAAATATCTTGCAATAAGCCTTATTGTTTCTTTTGCAAGAAGTATTGAATAAGGACTTGCTACAAGAGTTGTAGCTGCTTCGGTTACGTGATTAACAGCATCAATAGATGTAAAAACTGTTTGACTCTTTGGTAATGTCTTCATCAACTGAGGATCATCAATTGCATATGTTGGATATATACAATCATATGCAAGTGCAGGTTTATATTCTTTCTCTAGAATAGTTGCAACTGCAAACCTATCTACTTCAGTACCTGTACCATGTGTTGTATTAATTGCAATTATTGGTTTTGCTTTAGTTGGTATAAATTTTCCTTCGTATAATTCTTCTGCTGTTTTGTCTGTATATTCAAGTAAAACAGCTACACTTTTTGCTGCATCAATAGGACTTCCTCCACCTATACCTATAACAGCCTTTGCATCATTTTCAATTGCAATCCTTGTTGCTTCATTAATCTGAGTGGTTGTTGGATTTGGAGATACATCTTCGTATATAACATACTTTATGTTTCTTTTTTCAAGTTCAGGTTTTATAACATCCCATGCACCCGTTACCTTATAAGCTACTTTATCTGTCACAAAAATCACACTGTTAATTCCTTGTTCTTTCAAATTGTCAAATATATCACCAATTTTGTTTATTGCACCTACACCAAAATAACACGTTGTTTTACACCTTAATTCAAATACATTGTAAATATCCATTTTGCTTTCCCACATAATTTCACCTCCTGTGAATATTTTCACAAATATTGTACATCGAAAACAGGTTAAAGTGGTTAATTTCACATAAATTTTATGTTAATTTTTTCACGATAAATTTTCCTAAATTAGAAATGATTTTTCAAATATTCCAAACCAGCAACATTCAAAAAATTCCACGGTTTATTAAAATGCGGCTGGAAGAAAAAGTCAACAAACGCAAGTTCATCTATTCTCATCTTATTTTGAATCAAAACGGACATTGTATTCATAGATTGAGTTAAATCAATTTTCGACATTATTTGAGCACCTAATATACGTTTTGTGTTTTTATCGTAAACTACTTTAAAAAATACTTTTTCAAAATATGGCATAAATTCCGGTCTATGATTTTCCACAATGAAAATTGATCCTACATTTAAATTATTTACTCTTGCCATATGCTCTGTAATTCCAGTTGCCGCAATATTTAAATTGTATATCTTTATTCCAGATGTAGATTGAGTCCCCAAATGCATTAACCTCTTTTTCTTTAAATTATACGCAGCTATTGTTCCCATTCTAATCGCATTTGTAGCAAGAGGTATATATTCATATCTTTCCAATGGATTGTAAAATACCGCACAACAATCCCCAGCAGCAAAAACATCTTTTTCACTTGTTTGCATATGCTTATCAACAATTATTGCACCATTATCAAGCATGTTTAGTTTTCCTCTAAATAACTTTGTATTTGGTTTAAATCCCATAGAAAGAATTACCAAATCAGCCTTGTATTCACCCTTTGTAGTTATTACCTTCTCAACTTTTTCAGTTCCCTCAAATTTTATTACCCTTTCACCAAGCGCAAGTTTTATACCTTTTTCCCTTAATTTTTTCTCTGCAACATCTGTTATCTCTTCATCTAAGTATTTGGCTAAAATTCTTGTTTCAATATCTATTAAAGTTACTTTTTTACCATTTTCTCTAATTGCCTCAGCAAGTTCAACTCCAATGTATCCCGCACCAATAATTGCTACATCATTCACATTCTTTACACTTTTCACTATATCATTTGCATGATAAAAATTTTTTGAAAGCAAAATATTTTTTAAATCAATTCCCTCAATTTCAGGAATAACCGGCCATGAACCCGTAGCAATAATCAACTTATCAAATGTTTCCTCAAAAACCTTGCCACTTTTAATATCTTCAACTACCAAAGTCTTATTTTTGAAATCTACTTCTTTTACATTATGTTTCATCTTTGTTTTCACACCAAAACTTTTTAGATGCTCTGGCGATGAATAAAAAAGTTTCTTTGGCTCTTTAACTACACCTTCAACATGCAATGCAATTCCACAAGATAAAAACGAAATGGTATCATTTCTTTCATAGACCGTCACTTCTGCATCTTCATATAGATTCACCGTATTTATGGCTGCAGCAGTGCCTGCATGAGTACACCCTATAATTGCAACTTTCATTTATATCCCTCCTTGTGATTTTTTTATCAACCAGTTTTATTATAACATATTCTTACCAAAGTAAATTAATTATACCTTACAAACTTTTTAATAACTAACTATTTGACAAAAAAAGCTTCGGCACATGCCGAAGCTAATGAGCAATTATAAATCTACTTTTGGGATAATTTTTTCAATCTTTCCGGATTCATATAGTTTAAACAACAGCCGCTTCCAAACATTTTCACTTCTTTATCCTTTTCCAATTCAACTATCTTGTCATAGATATCGCACTTATTATCATCTGTTAAATATTCACATTGCTTCTTTTTACTATTCCATTTTCCATAATAACAAGGTGTTATCTTACAACAATATCCACATTGTACACATTCTGGACAATTCGTCTTTTTTCTTACACTTTCAACAAATTCGTCTAAACTTTCAAACTCTTCGTTAAAATCTTCAAAAAACAAATTAATCCCCTTCCAAAGTTTTTAATCTATCTTCGACAAAATCTACAATCTCTCCAATATACTCTTCTGAAAAATCTAATTTTATACCTGCAACTTCATAGACCTTATCAATTGGTACTTTATATCCAACCTTTAAAAAGTTGTGATAACTCTCTATAGCTTTTTCTGAGTTTTCGACGTAATTTCTATATATTGACAATGCTCCAAGTTGTGCAATTCCATATTCTATATAGTAGAAAGGTACTTCAAATATATGCAATTGGAATAACCATCTGTATTTCTTTTCAAGTTCAAGATTTGTCCAATCCACTCCTTGATTAAATCTATCCATCAATTTTCCAAAATATTCTGCTCTTTCTTCAGCAGAGTGCCCTGGATTGCTGTAGATCCACTGTTGAAATGCATCAACTGTCATACACCAAGGCAGGAATAAAATAGCACTTTCAAGCTCTTCTATCATTGCCTTTTTTAACTCTTCATTATCTTTATAATACTCATTCCAATGGTGCATAGTTAACAATTCCATACTCATCGAAGCAAGTTCTGCTATTTCCATACGATTTGGTCTATAATATGTAACAGGTATGTCTACCGTTTCAAAGGTATGCATAGCATGTCCTGATTCATGCAGCAAGGTCCTTACATCCCCACTCTGTCCCGTTGCGTTCATAAAAATAAACGGTGCACCTGTTTCCGGCAATGGATAGTTGTATCCACCTGGTGCCTTTCCCTTTCTATTTTCAAGGTCAAGCAATCCAGTGTTTTTCATCATTTCTAACCTTTCACCAAAAAGTGGTTTAACTTTTCCAAGTACTTTTATCGCCTTTTCAACAAATTCATCTACCGTTTTATACGGTTTAAGTACTTTTCCATCAACATCAACAGCTGTATCCCACGGTCTTAATGTATCAACTCCTAATTTTTTCGCACGTTTTTGCATTCTTTTTCTAAAAAATGGCATAACTTTCTTTTCCACTGCCTCGTGAAATTTGTAAACATCTTCTACCGTATATTCAAATCTTCCTTTTGCTTTATGCATATAATCTCTATAATTTTCAAAACCTGCATTTTTTGCTTGCTTTATTCTAATTTCTTTTAACTCATCAAAAAGGTTATCAAGCTCTTCTCTTTTTTCTAACAATCCTTCATACCTTTTTCTCCATGCTTCCTCCCTTATTACCCTATCAGGTGATTTTAAATATGGTATAAGTTGTTGGAGGGTCTTTTCCTCGCCCCTAAAATTTACAGTTATAGAACCAAAGATAGCACCATATTTATTTGAAAGTTTTCTTTCTTCTACCTGTAAAGGTATATTTTCTTCTCTAAATAATTCAATGTTATTTGAAATTATATTCAGCATATGTACATATTCTCTTGAAAATTCTACTTTACTATCATATATCTTTTTTTCAAGTTTTATATAATAGGGTTTTAATTTTGAAACAACGTTTTGAAAATAGTCGTTAAATTTTTCGGCATATTCCTTTTTATCCGAAAACCTCGTCATGTTAATATATCTCCAACCCATTTCCTCAGATACAATATCGGAAAGTTCTGTAAATTTTTCTACTAACTTTACAACTTCCTCTTCCGTTTCAACTTTCTCTTCAAGCAGACTATTTAAAATCTCAATAATCTTACTGGCATCTGTTGAATCTAGCCCCATAAAATACTTTCTTTTCTTTTTTTCAATCTTTTTGTCAGTAAATATCATCACATTTACCCCCTTTTTTCTGCACAATTGTTTTTTTCCAATCTGAAAATTTAACAAAAAGATATGCCAAAATCATTGCTGCCACATTACTAATTATCATAGCAAAAAACAATCCTGTAAAGCCAAAAGTAGAGGAAAAAATTGCTATTAACGGCACCCTAATTCCCCATAATCTTGTTATATCAACTATCATTGACAATTCCGTTCTTCCAGCACCCACAAGTGTGTTGATAAAAACAGACATAGAAGTAAAAAACGGCAAAGAGAAAGAAACGTATTTAAAGAATATATATCCCACTCTTATGACCTCTTGATCATTTATAAAAAACCTGGTAAGTTCTCCACCAAAGAAAAAGGTCAAAGTACTTAAGGAAAATACGATTAAAAAATTTGAAATAAACGCAACTTTTACCGTTTTTTCAGCACTTTTCAAATCTCCCGCACCTAAAAATTGCCCCACCATAGTGGTAACAGAATTACCAATACCAAATGATATCATCGTAATAAAGTTTATAATTCTATTTCCCACACCATATGCACTAACAACTGTAGGGCCAAAACTAGAAACGAACCTCATTATAACCACAAATCCCAAAGAAGTTATAGACATACTCAAAGAACTTGGTAGTCCAATACGAAATACCTTTTTTACCAATGAAAAATCCGGTTTTAAATCTTCAAAACCTATCTTAAACCCTCTTTTCCCTGCAAATAAGTGTTCAATTGAAATTACAGCTGCAACAACTCTTGCAATTGTTGTAGCCCAAGCTGCACCAATTACCCCCATTTTTGGAATAAACCAAAAACCAAAAATAAATATTGGATCCAAAATTATATTAACCACAGTTGAAATAAACATCAATTTCATTGTAAATTTTGAATCTCCCCAACCTCTTAAAATAGAAGAAATTGAGTTAAAGATAAAACCAAATGGCAACCCTATCATTATTATGTTAAAATAATTAACCGCATAATTTATTACTTCTTTACTATTTTCACCAGCAATTAAAGTAATTACATGACGTGAAATTATAATAGCTATTATCGCTAAAGAAATACCCAAAAGTGTGGAAATTACAACAGTTTGACCTGCAGCTTTTCTTGCAGCCTTCTTATTTGAAGCTCCTGTAAATTGTGCCACTAACGTTACTCCAGCTTGTGCAAAACCTATAGAAAGTGAAATAAAAACAAATATAAGTGGCCATACTATTGTAGGAGCAGAAAACTCTATCTTTCCCAGCTTTCCCAAAAAATAAGCATCAACTGCATTGTAAAATGTCTGCATTAAATTTGATATAACTAAAGGCCAACTCAGCAAAAAAAGCGATTTTATTATACTTTGCTTGAATAAATCAACCCTATTTTTCAAAAATTCCCCCTCCAATTATTCGCTATGCTAATTATAACATATTTCAACCAAAAACAATATATTTCGCAAAGCGAATATTTTATGATATAATTTTTTCGTAAGGAGGTGAAAGATATGAATTACAGAAAAGTGGGAAAATGGGGATTAAAGATAAGTGAAGTTTCACTTGGATCATGGCTCACTTTCGGAAATCAACTAGACATTCAAAAAGCCAAAGAAATAGTAAGAGAAGCTTTCAAAAATGGAATAAACTTCTTTGACACGGCAGAAGCATACGCAAATGGTATGGCTGAATCCATGTTAGGTGAAGTCTTAAAGGAATTCAAAAGAAGTGACATTGTGGTTTCCACGAAAATATTTTGGGGTGGAAACGGACCAAATGACAGAGGGCTTTCAAGAAAACACATTTTAGAAGGAACATTTGCTTCACTTAAAAGGTTACAACTAGACTACGTTGACATTGTCTACTGCCACCGCCCTGATCCAGAAACACCTATTGAAGAGACCGTTCTTGCAATGGATTATTTAGTGAGAAACGGTTATGCACTCTATTGGGGTACTTCCGAATGGAGTGGGGACCAACTTGAAAAAGCCCACATAGCATGCAAAGAATTAAACTGCATACCACCTATTGTAGAACAACCGCAATACAACATGCTTGTAAGGGACAGGGTAGAAAAAGAATATCAACCTATATACGAAAAATACGGCATGGGGTTAACAATTTGGAGTCCTCTTGCTTCTGGGATTCTAACTGGAAAATATAACAACGGCATCCCAGAAGATTCAAGACTTGCAAGATTTCCAAACCTAAAAAAACACCTTGAAGAAAACGGTATATTAACGGAAAAAACATTTGAAAAACTACAAAAATTACAAAAAATTGCAGATGAATTGAATGCAAAGCTCTCGCAACTTGCCATCGCATGGTGTTTGTTGAATCCAAATGTAAGTAGTGTTATCCTGGGGGTATCAAAGATTGAACAATTACATGAGAATCTTAAAGCAATAGAAATTAAGGAAAAAATAACAGAGGATATAGAAAAAGAAATAAGAAAAATTTTGGAGGAATGATATGATGTTAAACAAATATGCAAAAGTTGCACTTCAAATTGGACTTAATCTTCAAGAAGGACAAATTTTATTTATAAAAGCACCGCTTGATGCAAGAGAATTTGTAGAAGAAGTAGTAAATGAAGCCTTTAATCTAGGTGCACATGATGTATACGTAAGATGGAATGATGAAGTAGTCACAAAATATCGTTTAAAAAATGCACCTATTGATGCGTTAAAAGAATATCCAAAATGGGAAATAATGGCCTCTCAATATTTACTTGATAAAAAGGGAGCGATGTTGAGTATAACTGGTGCAGATCCAGACGCATTAAAAGACGTTCCACCTGAAAGAATAGGTATTTACACAAAAACGGTAAACATCGCAAATAAAGAAATCATGAAAAGAATGATGTCTAATGAAATTTCTTGGTGTGTTGTTGCATACCCTTCAAAAAAATGGGCAAAAAAGGTATTAGGTGAAGAAAACACGGAAAAACTTCTTGAATACATTTTAAAAGCCAGTAGAATAGAAGGAAATCCCGTTGAAAACTGGAAAAAACACATAGAAAAATTAACACACATTACAAAATATCTAAATGAAAAACAATTCGACTATTTAATATACGAAGGTCCTGGTACAAATCTACAAGTTGGTCTTCCCAAAGAGCACATTTGGATATCAGGAAGCCAAAAAAACAAACAAGATATCGTTTTTGTTCCAAATATTCCAACAGAAGAGGTATTTACAGCCCCACATAAAGATAAAATAAACGGTGTGGTTTCAAATAGTTTGCCACTAGTATATGGCGGAAACATTATAGACAAATTTACACTTACCTTTAAAGACGGAAAAATAATAAATTACGATGCAAAAATAGGCAAAGATATACTAGAAACCATTTTAAACACAGATGAAGGTGCAAGAAGATTAGGTGAAGTTGCACTTGTATCCGTTGAATCCCCCATTTATCAGATGAAAAAAATCTTCTACAACACGCTATTTGATGAAAATGCAGCTTCACACTTTGCATTTGGTAGAGCATACCCAAGTTGTGTAAAAAACGGGGAAAAATTATCAGAAAAACAATTAAAAGAAGTTGGACTTAATAGTAGTCTTACACATGTTGACTTCATGATAGGCAATGAAAAAATGAACGTTTGGGGAGTTAAAGGCACGGAAAAAGTCCAAATAATGAAAAATGGTTTATTTACAATACCAAACTTATAACTACAGACAAAACAAACCATGCCAATGGAACAAATATGTGGTTGTTATATATAGAATATCCATACGACGCACGTATCCCATCTACCAAATAGGTAGATGGGATTATTTTTGAAATGGTTGAAATGAATTTTACGTTATCTACATTAAAATAAAAACCGCCTACGAACATAAATACCTGAAAAAATATGTTACCTAATACAATTGTTGTTTCTGGATTTTTGAACATCTTTGAAAGCATATAACCAAAGGAAAGAAAAACCATACTTCCAAACAAAACGTAAAACCATACGTTGTAATTAAAAATATTCACTCCATATACAAAATAATCAAAAATGGAGAATATTACACACGATAATAGAATTTGTAAAAAGGCTACCATAGTAAAAGTAAGGTAAAACCTGTTATAAGGTGTAACAGATAACCTCTTTAAGACACCTCTTCGCTCATAGAAAGAAATATTAGTTAAATATCCAAAAAAAACAACAGACATAATGTTCATAACTAAAATAGCCCCATATAGAAATTCTTGGTATCTTATATTTTTGTTTTTCTCTATTATCTTAATTGGAATATCTCTTCCCATTAAATAATTAACCTTTGAAAATGCACTTATAAAAACATCTTTGGCAATCTTTGAATCTAATTTTCCAGGAATATAGTAAACATCTACTTCAAGTGGCTCAAAAAGCTTTGTTTTCGATAAAAAAAGTGCCTTTTGAAACTTTTGATCAAAATTTTCTTCCAAAACTACAACTATATCAAGGTTCTTTTCGATAAATTGCTCTATTTTTTCTATTTTTACAATATTAAAATAGTCCTTAAAAACATCTAATACACTCGAGTTACCAATAACACCTATTTTAAAACGTATCCTTTTTTCTAAATTTCCAAAAATAGAAGTCAAAAGTAAAGTAAGCAAAATGGGAAATAATACAAACCAAAAAGTCGCCTCTTTACTTCTTAAAAACTCTATTTTCAAAAGCGCTTTAAACATATTAATCCCTCAATTCCTTTCCAGTAAGCTTTAAGAATACATCTTCAAGTGTTGGATGTCGCACAATGAATTTTTCTACGCCATCGTTTAAAAGTTTATTTATCACTTCACTCATATTTTTAGTCTCAATTATAGTTTTCCCTTCCACCACTTTTCCAAAGTTGTATTCTCCATCTACTTCAACAATTGTACTTAACCCTGAATGTTTGATCAATTCATCTGGACTACCTTCAGCTATAATTAATCCGTTATCTATAATACACACTTTATTAGATAATGTTTGCGCTTCTTCCATATAATGCGTCGTTAAAAAGATAGTTTTACCACCCCTCTTAAATTCTCTTATAATATCCCAAATATGTCTTCGAGATTGTGGATCTAACCCCGTAGTTGGTTCATCCAAAAACAAAATTTCAGGATCATTAATAAAAGATAATCCAAAGCTAAGCCTTTGAAATTGTCCACCAGAAAGTGTCTTAACCCTTTCATTTTTCTTCTCAACAAGTCCAATCATCTCTAACACTTTTTTAGGGTCGTATCCTTTTTTGTAAAAACTTCTAAAAAGTTTTAGCGTTTCATACACGGTAAGTTCTCTAAAAAGTTCTGTTTTTTGAAGAAGTACCCCTATTCTTTCCTTTATTTTCTTATCAATATCATCTACTTTTTGGCCAAAAAAATATATTTCACCTGAAGTCTTCTTTCTAAGTCCCACTAATATTTCCAAAGTTGTAGTCTTTCCAGCACCATTTGGGCCTAAAAACGAAAATATAATTCCCCTTTCTATGGAAAAACTTATTCCCTTAAGTGCTTCAAAATCTCCATATTTCTTTTTTAAATTAACCACTTTTATCATTATTTCACCTACTCTTCTGGTGCAAAAAGAATTTTTCCACCAAAATACAATAAAACAACCCCAAAAATTATTAAAGATATATTTTGTAGTAAAAATTTCCCAAAAGAATCCTGCTTAAATATAGAATGCTTAAAATTATCAAATATATACATTATGGGTAAAAAATAAGTAATGTTTTTTAAAAATTTTGGAAGAAAATCTATGGGAAAGTATATTCCAGAAAAAAATATAAAAATGGTATACAAAAATTGCGCAACAGAATTTGCAAATTTTTCAAACAAAATACTCAAAAGTATTCCAATACCCAGCATCCCCAAGACAGCCGAAATAAATGAAAACGCAAAAAATAGATAATCAACCTTTAAGTTTATATTGAAAAGAAAAATTCCAACAAGTCTTACAACAACAAAAGAAATTAGACTTACTATAAATTGAGAAAGAGAAAACGAAAGTACAAACAAAAATGCACTTAGAGGTAATACTCTAAATCTCCTTATTATTCCAATTTTTCTATATCTTTCAAATAAATTTATGGCTGAAAACATACCAATTGAAACCAATGACAAAACAAAAGAACCCAAGTAAATACTTTCTTTTTCATTTAAAACTTTATAATCTAAAATCCTTTCGTTTATTTTTACAATTTCTCTGAAATCAATAGTATCTACTTTACGTTTCAAGCCATCGATCCACAAGTCAACGGTATAATCGTTATAATTTTTGTAAACTACAATTTTTTTGCTTTCTACAAATGCCGATGCTGCGTAATTATATCTATCCTTCATCAACGCATTTTTATTACCATAGTACTTTCCAGGTATATCCAAAGGCTTATCACTAAAGTATGCAAATGAAACTTCTTTTTCATTCGAAAAAACTTGAGCAAACATTATAAAAAACACAACTGGTAAAAGAATCCCAAAGAAAAAAGATATCTTATTTCTAAAAGATTCTAAAAACAACGCTTTTATAAGATTAATCATTTGAAAATACCTCAACAAAAATTTCGTGATCTTCTTTGTCAATGTTTACAATCCTTATTTCGTCAAGACAAGTGTTATTCTTCGTAAACTTTTCTATACTTTCTTTAAAAATTTCCGCACACCTTTTCACTGGAAAACCATATATACCACTGCTAATTGCGGGAAATGCTATGGTTTTTACCCCAAGTTCACACGCTTTTTTTAAAGCACTTAAAATTGCACTTTTCAATTTTTCTTCTTCTTTATTTTTTCCACCATGCCAAATTGGCCCTACTGCGTGGATTATATATTTTGCTTCTAAATTTCCCGCAAAGGTCACCGCTACATCACCTGTATTCACAGGCCCATATTTTTGAACATATTCATCGCTTTCTTTTTGTATTGAATAACCTCCTTTTTTCAAAATTGCACCAGCAACCCCTCCACCATGTTTCAACCAAGCATTTGCTGCATTAACAATTACATCAACTTTTTCCTTTGTAATATCCCCATTTATCAATTTTACCAAAACATTATTAACCTTCACTTCCATATCTTTTCACCCCTTTCCACAGCTTGTCAACTATCTCTTTAAACCGCTTTTCTTTTCCAATAGACTTTGGTGTGTAAAAAATACTATCTGAAATTTTATCTGGAAGGTAAGATCTCTTAATAAATCCCCCATAATAATGTGGATTTTTATAACCACTTTTTTCCACGTTGAGTAAATTAAATGGAACTTTTAAATCAGGTGTTTTTTTAGCTAGTTCCATAGCTTTTGAAATAGCAATAGTTGATGAATTACTTTTTGGCGCTAAGGAAAGATAAATTACACATTCTGAAAGGTTTAAAACACACTCTGGAAGTCCCACTAATTCCACGGCTTGCGCCGTAGCGGTAGCAATTAAAATGGCCATAGGATCTGCAAGACCTATATCTTCACTTGCAAGTATAACTAATCTCCTTGCTATGAATCGAGGATCCTCACCACCTTCAAGCATACGAGCCATGTAATATAAAGCAGCATCTGGATCACTACCTCTTATACTCTTAATAAATGCAGATGCAAGGTTATAATGTTCTTTTTTTGTATAAAACTTTTTTCCCTCTCCACTATAAATTTTTATTATTTCCTCATCAACAACGTCTTTTTCTAAAGAAAGTGCTATTTCACTTAATACATCGTATAAATTTATGGCAAAGCGTGCATCGCCTGCTGAATTTTTTACTATAAATTCCATTACTTCCTCTTCTACACTAACCTTTTTTTTATTTATGGCACGTTCAATTATCTTCTTTAAATCAGATTCGCTCAACCTTTTAAAAGCAATTACCTTTACTCTGGATAAAAGGGCAGGGTTAATCATTTTAAATGGATTTTCAGTAGTTGCCCCAATAAAGATGTAACTTCCCTTTTCTATACCAGGTAAAAAGATATCCTGTTGTTTCTTATTAAACCTATGTATTTCATCTACAAAAAGCAGTATTTTTTTGACATCTTTTACCTTTTCTGCGTAATCCAAAATCTTCTTTATATCCAACGTTGAAGTTATCGCAGCATTAAAATGATAGATTTCGTAATCAGTATGTTTTTTTATAACATCTAATGTAGAAGTTTTACCACACCCTGGTGGACCATAAAAAATAGAGGAAAATAAATTGTTCCTTTCAATGGCAATCTTTAATATACCAGCTTTTCCAAACAAATGGTTTTGCCCAACTATATCCCCCAAACTTTTAGGCCTTAAAATTTCGTTTAAACCATTCAACTGTAAGTCTCAACCCCTTTTCAATATCAACTGTAGGTTTCCATCTTAATTCTTCAAGTGCCTTTGTATAACACAATACACTTTTTCTAATGTCCCCCTTTCTTGGTGGACCGTAAATGGGATCTTTTTCATACTTTATAATCTTTTTTAAGTACCCAAAAAGTTGATTAACACTTGTTTCAACGGAAGTTCCTATGTTTATTTCAAGACCGTTTCCTGCTTTTACTGCACGTAAATTGGCATTTGCCACATCTTCTACATACACATAATCTCTAATATATTCTCCATCACCATTTATAGTTACATTTTCACCTTTTAACATACGAGACACAAATATCGCTACTACTCCTGCTTCTCCAAATGGATTTTGTCTTGGACCATATACATTTGCATAGCGTAAAACTGTGTAATTTAATCCAAATTCGTGCTTTGCAAATCTTAAATAATTTTCAACGGAAAACTTTGCAATACCATATGGTGAAATAGGCTTGGGACAAATAGCTTCAGGTGTGGGGTAAATATCAACATCATCACCATATATCGCTCCACCCGTTGAAGAAAAAATAAATTTTTTCACATCTAAATCTATGGAAAGCTTTATGAGATTTAAACTACCTACTATGTTTACATTTGCATCTTCCACTGGATTTTTCACAGAAACAGAAACACTTGCTTGGGCTGCAAGATGGAAGACATAATCAAATTTATATTCATTAAAAATTTCACGCATTTTATTTTCATCTCTTATATCTGCTACTATTAACGTTGCATTTTTGTTTACATTTTCTCTTTTTCCCTTTGATAAATTGTCCACAACGACAACATCATAACCATTGTCTACAAGTTTATCAACTACGTGAGATCCAATAAATCCAGCTCCACCTGTAACTAAAACTTTCATTAGTCATCCTCCTTTAACCTTAATTTAAGTTTTAGCGCTTCTTTTGGGACATTTTTCACACCCAATTTTTTCCTTTGTTCTTTCAAAAACTTTATAAGTCCTTCTGCCTTTGTTTCATCAAAATCAATCATTAT
Source organism: Thermosipho affectus (assembly GCF_001990485.1). NCBI lineage: Bacteria > Thermotogati > Thermotogota > Thermotogae > Thermotogales > Fervidobacteriaceae > Thermosipho > Thermosipho affectus. The sequence continues at coordinate 80,476 of NZ_LBFC01000006.1, forward strand.
AGCATAAAAACGTCTTAATTGTTTTCTTGTTTCATTATCTAAACCGTATATCATAAGTTCGGCAACTTGCTGTGCCCTAGATTCTGAAAAACCTATAACGTACATAAAGAAATACTTCACTCTAAGTTCTCCATTGTAAATAGTGATCGCAATTCTTCTTCCTTTATTGGTTAATCTTATAAATCCATATCTTTCGTGTTCTACATAACCTAAATTAACCAACTTTTTCACAGCAGTAGTAACACTAGGATAACTAACATTTTTTATCTTTGCAACTTCCGAAATTCTTGTAACCCCTTTTTCTTTTGATAACTTGTATATAGTTACAAGGTAGTTTTCAAGAGCAGGAGTTAACTTTTTAATCGCCATTTTCTCTCTCCTTTAAAAATTGGTCATAATACTTTCTAACTCTTTTAATATCCTGCCACGTAAGGTCTTTAGGTGAACCTTTTGCCTTTGAAGGATTTCTCAACAAATAACTTGGATGAAACATAGGAAATATTATTACTCCACCCTTCCATATAAACTCATTTCCCCTAACTTTAGTAATTGCAACATTTTTTCCTAAAAATAATTCCAAAGCAGGCTTTCCCAATGTGACAATCATCTTTGGATTTATTATTTCTAATTGAGCAAATAAAAAGTGAGAACACACCCTTGCCTCTTCCTTTGTAGGCGTCCTGTTATTCGGGGGTCTGCATTTAACAATATTAGTTATATACACATCTTCTCTTTTAATATTAACGGATTCCAAAATCTTGGTTAATAACTGACCTGCCCTTCCAACAAACGGTTTACCTTGAATATCCTCTTCTTCACCTGGTCCTTCTCCAACAAAAACAATGGGACTATTTAAATTTCCTTCACCAGGTACTACATTGGTTCGATTCTCATGTAACGAACATGATTTACATTTCTTTATCCTTTCAATTATAACTTTCATTAACTCTTCTTTACTCATACTTTACCCCCAATTATTAATGTTATCTAACTTTGTTAGTATTATACCACACATCAAAAAATTTTAAAATTTTCAATTGTTACAAAATAGAAAAATACAATCATAAAATATTAACCGTATTAACCTATACGATATGATAAAATAAAGTTAGACTTAGATTTTCAAGGAGGTGTAATAATGTCAAAGAAATGGGTTTATTTCTTTGCCAATGGCCAAGCAGAAGGCCGTGCAGATATGAAAGAGATTCTTGGAGGAAAGGGCGCAAATCTCGCCGAAATGACTAACATTGGTATTCCTGTACCACCAGGATTTACTATTTCAACCGAAGTTTGTAAATATTACTATGACCATGGAAAAACATACCCAGAAGATTTAAAAACACAAGTAGATGAAGCATTAAAAAGATTAGAAGAAGTTACAGGGAAAAAACTAGGTGACCCAGAGAAACCTTTGCTTGTCTCAGTCAGGTCAGGAGCAGCTGTTTCCATGCCTGGTATGATGGACACAATTTTAAATCTTGGACTCAACGATGAAACCGTAAAAGGGCTTGCAAGACTTACAAATAATGAAAGATTTGCATACGATGCATACAGAAGATTTTTGCAAATGTTTGGTGATACAGCACTTGGAATTTCACATGCAGAATTTGAAAAAGCGTTAGAAGCAAGAAAAAAAGCCAAAGGTGTTAAATTGGATGTTGAACTTGATGCAGAAGACCTTAAAGCATTAGTTGAAGATTACAAAAAAATCTACGAAAAATTTGGAAAAGAATTTCCACAAGATACATACAAACAACTTTGGGCTGCGATTGACGCAGTTTTTGGTTCTTGGATGAACGAAAGGGCAATAAAATACAGACAAATTAACAACATAAAAGAAGGAGAATTACTCGGTACTGCTGTTAATATTGTTACAATGGTCTTTGGTAACATGGGAGAAGATTGCGGTACAGGTGTTTGTTTTACAAGAGACCCAAACACAGGAGAGAAGAAACCATATGGTGAATTCTTACAAAATGCACAAGGTGAAGATGTTGTTGCAGGTATAAGAACTCCCGTTCCACTAGATGAGCTCAAGAAAATCAACGAAAATGTATACAACGAACTTCTCAGCATCATGAAAAATCTTGAAAAACATTATAAAGACATGCAAGATATAGAATTTACAATTGAAAAAGGTAAACTCTACATTCTTCAAACGAGAAATGGCAAAAGAACAAGTCAAGCTGCTATTAAAATAGCCGTAGATCTTGTCCATGAAGGACTTATCGATAAAGAAACGGCAGTTATACGTGTCAAACCTGAAGATGTGGAAAGGGTTCTCCACGCAAAGTTCGATGAAAATGAAATTAAAAACGCAAAATTAATTGCCAAAGGGCTTCCCGCATCTCCAGGTGCAGCAACCGGTAAGGTTTACTTTGATGCTGCAAAAGTTGAAGAAATGGCAAAAAAAGGAGAACCAGTTATCCTTGTAAGACCTGAAACAAGTCCTGAAGATGTTGGTGGAATGAACGCAGCAGAAGGTATACTTACTGCTAGAGGCGGTATGACTTCGCACGCAGCAGTGGTTGCAAGAGGAATGGGAAAACCAGCAGTAGTTGGTGCAGAAGACATCTTCGTAGATGAAGAAAACTTGGAATTTAAGGTTAACGACGTCGTCGTAAAAGAAGGAGATTGGATCTCAATAGATGGTACAACGGGCAGTGTTTATCTTGGAAAAGTTAAGACAGTAAAACCACAAGGTCTTGAAGGACCCGTTGCTGAACTTCTAACCTGGGCCGATGAAATTAGAAGACTCGGTGTAAGAACTAACGCGGATGTACCAAGAGATGCAAAAGTTGCAAGAGATTTTGGTGCAGAAGGTATAGGACTTTGCAGAACAGAGCATATGTTCTTTGAAAAAGATAGAATTCCCAAAGTAAGAAGAATGATCGTTGCCAAAACAAAAGAACAGAGAGAAGCAGCACTTGCGGAATTATTACCTCTTCAAAAAGACGACTTTAAGGGATTGTTTAGAACAATGAAAGGATTACCTGTAACCATAAGGCTTATAGATCCTCCTCTACATGAATTTTTACCACACGATGAAGAACAGATGAAAGAAGTAGCTGAACAAATAGGTATTACTGTTGAAGAATTAAAAACGGTAGTTGAACAACTTCACGAATTGAATCCAATGCTTGGACATAGAGGTTGTAGGCTTACAATCACTTATCCAGAAATTGCAGTAATGCAAACTAAAGCTATAATCGGCGCTGCAATTGAACTAAAGAAAGAAGAAAATATCGATGTAATTCCAGAAATAATGATACCTCTTGTAGGACATATCAACGAGTTAAAATACGTAAAGAAAATAGTAGTTGAAACAGCCGACTCACTTATAAAAGAATCTGGTATAGAATTAACGTACAAAGTAGGTACAATGATTGAAATCCCAAGAGCTGCCGTGACAGCTGATCAAATAGCACAAGAAGCGGAATTTTTCAGTTTTGGAACAAACGACTTAACACAAATGACATTTGGGTTCAGCCGTGACGATGTTGGAAAATTCATGCCAGAATACCTTGAAAAAGGTATACTCGAACATGATCCATTCAAGAGTCTTGATTGGGATGGCGTAGGTCAATTGGTTAAAATGGGAACCGAAAAGGGCAAAAGCACAAGAAAAGACCTTAAAGTTGGAGTTTGTGGCGAACACGGTGGTGATCCAAGATCCATTCTATTCTTTGACGCAGCAGGCCTTGATTATGTAAGCTGTTCTCCATACAGGGTACCAGTTGCAAGAATAGCAGCAGCTCAAGCAACAATTAAAAATAGAAAATAACATTCATTATACACTAATGGGCCCATATGGGCCCATTAGTATTTGGAGGTGTTAGTGTGTCATTTCTATTATTTTCAATCGCATCTTCAATTATTCTATACTTTTTTACAAAATCTTATCTTTATTTTTCCCTAATTTTTCTGGGAATTTATTATTTCAAAAAAGACAATTTAAAATTACAAAGTCTATTAAGCTTAACGCTTATTTTAATGATAGCGTTGGCTTTTTTTTCAACTATTCGTGGTTATGAACCAAAAGGTCTAATTCTTCTACTTATTGCAACATTTTCTTCAATATTGTATGATATACTTAAAAAGCCTATTTGGAGTATACCTTTTTTCTCGCTTTTGGGTATATCAATTTCAATGATTGGTTCTATAAAATACGGAAATCTAGGGTATTTTTTTGGACTTTTGATAATTCCAATATTTCTAAGAGAGTTTAGAAAAAGGGGTGAAAAAAGTTGAAAACCCTTATTTTAGCGGCAGGTATGGGAAAAAGAATGAATTCAAAATATCCAAAAGTTATACATGAAATTTTTGGAAAACCCATGATTTTGTGGGTAATTGAAACTGCAAAAAAATTTGGAGAGGTTGCAGTTGTTTTAGGTCACAAATATGAAATGGTAGAAGATAAACTATCAAGTGATGTGAGAATTTACATCCAAAAAAAGCAACTGGGGACAGCACATGCGGTAATGTCCGCAATTGAATTTGTATCTAAAGATGATAATTTATTGATATTATACGGAGATGTACCATTTATATCATATGAAACTTTAAAAAGACTTGAAAAAGTACATTTGGAAAGTAACAGTGATGTTACTATACTAACGGCAATATTGGAAAATCCTAGCGGATATGGTAGGATTGTAAGAGATGATAAAATAAAGATAATAGAAGACAAAGACGCAGACGATGAAGTCAAAAAGATCAAAGAAATAAATACGGGAATTTATATTATAAAAGGTAGATATTTAATAGAAAATATAAATAAAATCAATAACAATAACGCACAAGGTGAGTATTATCTCACAGATATTTTGAAATTTACGGAAAAAATTTCAACTGTTATAACCGAAAATATAGATGAAATAACAGGTATTAATGATAGAATACAACTTGCAAGGTTAGAAAAAAGAATAAGAAAAAAAATCAATGAAAAATTAATGAAAGAAGGGGTAAGGATAATTGACCCTGATGTAGTTTATATAGATCCTCAAGTAAAGATTGGAAAAGACACCATTATTTACCCTTTTACATTTATAGAAGGGGATACGACAATAGGTGAAGATTGTATCATAGGTCCCATGACAAGAATTAAAAATTCCAAAATAGGAAATAATGTAATTATAAATAGATCCGAAGTTGAAAAAGCAGAAGTAAAAGATAACGTATCTGTCGGTCCATATGCGAGATTGAGGGAAGGAACAACATTAGACACAAACGTTAAGATAGGAAATTTTGTTGAAACGAAAAAAACAGTTATGGGGCAAAATAGCAAAGCACAACATTTAACTTACTTAGGTGACGCAACTATTGGAAAAAATGTCAACATTGGTGCTGGGACTATAACGTGTAATTACGATGGAAAAAAGAAACATCCCACGTTTATTGAAGATAATGTATTTATTGGAAGCAACAGCTCACTAGTTGCACCTGTGAAAATCGGAAAAAATTCCATTACTGCTGCAGGTTCAACAATTACAAACAATGTTCCCGAAAATAGCCTTGCTATCGCAAGGGAAAGACAGATTAACAAAGAAAATTGGGTTTTAAAAAAAGGGGGAAATAAAAATGCAAATAACAAAAAATGAAATGAAAATTTTTACGGGAAATGCAAATAGAGAACTTGCAATAAAGGTTTCAGAGTATATAGGCACAAGACTTGCAGATTGTGAAGTCGGTAAATTTGCAGATGGGGAAATAAATGTAAAAATTGGTGAAACTGTTAGAGGACATGATACATTTATTATTCAACCCACATGTCCTCCGGTAAATGAAAATTTAATGGAACTTTTAATAATGATAGATGCACTTAAAAGGGCGTCAGCAAATAGTATAGCTGTTGTTATACCATACTACGGTTATGCAAGACAAGATAGAAAAGCTAAAGGCCGTGATCCAATAACGGCAAAGCTAGTGGCGAATTTACTTACAGTTGCAGGGGCAACTAGGGTAATGACTGTTGATTTACATTCAGAGCAAATTCAAGGCTTTTTTGATATACCACTTGATAATTTGTGGAGTTTTCCCATATTTGCAAAAAAATTAAAAAGCGATAAAATATTAGAAGATGATTACGTTATAGTATCACCAGATGTTGGTGGCGTAAAAAGGGCACGACAATTTGCAGAAAGATTGGGTGGTCCACTTGCAATCTTAGACAAAAGAAGACCAAAGGATAATGTTGCAGAAATTTTAAATATAATAGGTGATGTAAAAGATAAAACTGCAGTTATTGTTGATGATATTGCCGATACGGCAAGGTCTTTAGTAAATGCCGCAAAGATAATAAAAGAAAATGGTGCAAAGAAAGTTATTGCATGTATTACTCACCCCGTTCTTTCAGACGGTGCAATCGAAAGGATTCAAAAATCTGTAATAGAGAAGATATACGTTTCAGACTCGATTAGTCACGAAAATTTACCGGATAAATTTTCAGTCGTTTCACTTGCACCACTACTCGGTGAAGCGATCATGCGAGTAAGAAAGAACTTATCGGTGAGCATACTTTTTAGACAATAATAAAACCCATAAAAATAAAAAGAGGAGGTTTTAGTATGGCAGAGCACAAACTTGAGGCCCTTGTAAGAAGTGTTATTGGAAACAAAAGGGCTGTCAGAAGATTGAGAAAACAAGGTTTTGTACCTGGTGTTGTTTATGGGCCAGATATTGAACCACTATCTATTTCCATTAGAAAGACAAATTTGATTAAACTTCTTCACGAAGTAACAGAAGCAAGTGCTATTACACTTAACGTTAAGGATGACTCTGGAAAAGAAGTATTTTCCCACGTAGCATTTATTAAAAACGTACAATATGATAAATTAACCGACGAAGTTAAACATATTGATTTCTACGTACCAGAAAAAGGACATAAAATGAACATTAACATACCTATTGAATTTGTAGGAAAGCCAAAAGGTGTGGAAAAAGGCGGAGTTATTGAAGTAATTCACCACGAACTTCCAGTTGAAACATTGCCATCTGTAATAATTGAAAAATTGGAAATTGATATTAGCAACTTAAATCTTGGTGAATCATTGCACGTTTCAGATTTGAAACTTCCAGAAGGTATGGAAGCTGAACTTCCAGAAAATGAACCCATAATTACAGTTGCCGTTCCAAGAGGCATGGAAGTTGAAGGAGAAGAAACAGCAGAAGAACCAGTAGAACCTGAAGTTATTGAAAAAGGTAAAAAGGAGGAAGAATAATATAATTTTAGTTGTTGGTCTTGGAAATTCTGGTCCACGTTATGCCTTCACTAGGCATAACGTGGGTTTTATGTTTCTAGATAAAATAGCAAGTTCATGGAAAAAAAAATATAATTTCGAATATTCTATAAAAGATAACCTATACATGGTTAAACCTTTGACATATATGAATCTTAGTGGCGATATATTTAACTATTTAAATCCAGATGATTTTGATGATATAATTATAGTGTACGATGATGTAAGTTTACCACTTGGAAAAATAAGAATAAGAAAAAAAGGTTCACATGGTGGACATAATGGTATAAAATCGCTAATATCGTATCTTGGAACCAATTTTAAAAGAATTCGAATAGGCATTGGACCTTTACCTGAAGATACTGATTTGGTGAATTTCGTATTGGGAGAATTTTCAAATACGGAATTGAAAATATTAGACAAAGTATTAACACTATCCATTGAAGCTTTAAAATCTATAATCAATGATGGGATTGATAAAGCCATGAGCCTCTTCAACTCAAAAGAGGTGAAAGTGTGAAAAAGTGTAACAGATGTGGAAGAAAAGCCGATTTCTTTTTAATAGTTGATATAGATATTGCAAAAAAAGAAATAGCGTTTTGCAAAAGTTGTCTTGAAGAAACAATAAAATATGATACAACAAAATATACAAAAGCTGGAGTAGAATTAATTGCTGCACACATAGAATATGCAGAGGATATATTCTCTGAGTCTACTAAATTTATAGTAAACAATGTTGAGATTTTAACTTTAATGCCTCTTGCTGTACAGAGCGCATTATTCAAACATGATGAATTAACAAAAAAACGATTAATAAAAGACATACAACAAAGGCAATTATTTTTCTTAAAGCAAAAACTCAACAAAGCTTTAAAAAGTGAACAATATAATATTGCCAAAAAAATAAAAGAACAAATTGATAATTTGAGCAATCAAGAGTAAATTTGTTTTTCCCACCTATAAAATGTTATAATCTTCTTGACATGATAGCCATAATAATATTCGTATTCTTTTTAAATTTTTTACCGTTATTTTACGGTACTTTTTTTGCATTTATACCTAACAATTCATTCACTTTATCAGTGCTACTTGCCACGTTAAAGGCCAAATATTTTTACTTGAGCCTTATCATTTCTGTATTATATGCTATCCTTTCAAGCATTTTATCCACATACATTGCACTCTACCTATCAAAGGTACTAAAAAAAATACTCATTTTTTTAATAATTGGATGGGTCATTCCACCTTACATTGGCGTCCCAATATTTAGGACATTTTTTGAAAAATATACGGATATTACCGTAAATCCGGTTTTGTCGTTTGTTGTATCAATACTAATTTCCTCGTGGTTTTTAATACCTTTTTCCGCATTCTTTTTGTATTCGTATATCAAAAATATCAATCAAAAATATCTTGAAGCATTTTTGTTAGATTCAAATAATATAAGCTTATACTACAACAAAATAGTAATTCCAAATATCAAAGGAGCAATAAGTGCAGTATTGTTTTTAAATTTCATATCCGCCTTTAAAGATTTTCAAGTACCATGGCTTCTTTTAGAAGGCGGTGCACCTATGAAAATAGGAATTACTAATAAAGGAATTATAGGTGCAACTACAAATCTTGAGGTTCTTATTTACAAATTCTTCAATCAAAATATTGATACATCAAAAATAGCGGCTATCTTTACACTTACAATTACGTTTTTAAGTTCTTTTTATTTTTTTAGAAAAAAGATACGTATAAAGTTTAATATTTCAATATTTAACAAAATTTTAGCTTACATATGGATATTTACAATAATTGCTTTTTTCCTAATAATAATCAACCTTTCATTTTCAAGTTCCCCAAGTATATATTTAAAAGGTCATTTTACACTCGATAACTTTCAAAAAGTGTTTAGCAAAGATTTTTTCAATTCTTTTTTCAACACTTTTATTATTTCATTTTCAGTATCTTTTCTTGGAATTTTCCTATCTACATATTTTGCATTTAAACTTCTACATTTTCGTTTTGGAAAATCTTTTCTTGCCTTCTTTAATTTTTCAAAAATATTTTTTGGATTACACTCATTGATATTCATATTTTACATATTTTCAAAAATCCACATATTAAATACATTCTTTTCTGTAATACTTGTTATAACGTCAAAAAATTTGCCTTTTCTAACATTACTTTCATTTTACACATTTAAAGATTTTCCAGAAGAATTATTCTATCTTTCGAAGCTAGATGGCCTTTCAAACAACAAATTCTTTTTTAAAATACTAATCCCAAACAATTTTCCATTAATCTCTTCACTATTCTTGCTCTCTACTTTAAATAGTTTTAACTCTTTTCTTCCTCCACTTTTATTTTTATACGATGCCAAAAAATACCCGTTGAGTCTACTTCTTTACAACTACGTTGGAACAATAAGCAATCACTATCCGCAATGGAATGTGTTTTCAGCAATAAGTATAATAAATCTATTAATATTAATCTTTCTTTCAATAATATTAATAAAAATAACAGATATTTCCCATCTACAATATTACTAAATTACTAAGGAGGGGTTGTTGTGAAGAAATTATTTGGAGTTATATTTTTATTTTTTTCCATATTGTATTTTTCAACTGATTTACCCGAATACCACGTAATTGAATTAATAAAGCCATTTAAAGAAATAAGAAAAATCACAATTTACACGGAAAAAAATATCTATAATGTAGATCTTTATGATACAGTCTTAAAAGATTCAAACTCTTACTATTTTAAAGGTGAAAAAATAAAAGAAATAAAAGTAGATGGTAAATACCTTAAAGAAAAAAATTGGGAAATTTGGCTTTCTTGGGAAGGAACAGATGACATAAAAACATTTATTGAAAATTATACAAAGTTAAATGATGTAAAAATTAAAGTTTTGTCTATACCCAAAATTTCTTCTAAAATTATCCCACAAAGTAAAAGTAATATCAAACTTCCAGATGTAATAATGGCAAGCGCATTTGATTATCCCACATACAAAAAGTTAAATATAATAAAAGGTAATGCATACAACTTCTATTTTGACACACAGGTTGTTTATGTAAATAAAAAATTTGAAGGTATGATAAAAAATTGGGACATAAAGGAGATAGAAAAAATACTAAAAACAACCGGTAAAAAAATTGCAATAAATCCAATTAGTGCATATTGGTTTTCTACATTTTTAATGGGGTACGGAAAAATCCCACTAATTGGTGAAAAATTTGTTTTAAACGATGAAATAACAAAAAAAGCAATCCTCAAGATTAAAAGTTGGTATAAAAATGGATACTTTGATTTTCTAAATAAACAGGCACAAATAGCGTCATTTAACAACGAGGAATCAATATTTATGTTTCAAGGGACATTTTTATATCCTACCCTAAAAAAACTAATGCCAAATAAGTTTATTGTGAAACCACTACCAAAACCATTAATCCCATTTAAAGATTACAAAGTATTCGTTACAACAAAAGATGGAAATGAAGATTTCACAAAGTGGTTAACACTGCTATTAAAATCCCCAAGGTTTAAAAAGTTTTTTTCAGAAAAATATTATAAATTTTTTGACGAAACAATGCCTGGAAAACCTATACCATTTGATTTAAGATACGTTAACTTTCACAAAAATGTAAGTGATATACTAAAACTAATATTACTTGATAAAATAGAAATAAACAAAGCACTAGATAATTTGGAGAGAATCGTAAATGAGTAATTTTATAATTTGGCTTACTGGAAAAAGTGGTACGGGAAAGTCTACTCTTGCAAAGAAACTAAATGAATATTATCAAAATTCAATAATATTAGAAGGATATGAAATTTTTGCGAATATAAATCTTGATATAAAAACAAGAATGCTAATTCTTGGAAATATTTCGTATCTGCTTTCTAAAAAATTTATAGTAATAGTCCCCTCTGTATCTCCGTTAAAAAAAATAAGAAAACAAATTTCAAAAAATTCTCCTGTAAAATTTTTTGAAATCTATCTCTCTTCAAAATTGAAAGAAAAAAACACCCCATTTTCAAAATATGTAGATTCAATATACGAGATATCAGATGACTTTGATCTTGAAATCAATACATCACTTCACAATATTGATGAATGTGTTAGAATTATAATAGAATATGTAAACAAAAATATACAAGGGGTATAAAATGGATTATATTGTAGTAAAAGGCGCAAAAGTTCATAATCTAAAAAACATAACTGTTAAAATTCCAAAAAATAAATTGACAGTTATAACTGGTTTATCGGGCTCAGGAAAAAGTTCTTTAGCCCTTGATACCATTTACATAGAAGGACAGAGAAGATATCTTGAAAGTCTTTCATCATATGCACGGCAATTTATTGGAAACCTAAAAAAACCAGATGTAGAAAGTATAGAAGGCCTTTCTCCTTCCATAGCCATTGATCAAAAGAGTGTATCTCACAATCCACGTTCCACAGTAGGAACGATCACAGAAATTTATGATCTCCTACGCGTGTTGTATGCAAAAATTGGAGAACCCCACTGTTATAAATGTGGTAGAAAACTTGAAAAAATGAGTATTGATGAAATAGTAAAAGACGTATACAAAAATTTTGACGGAAAAAGAATATACGTAGAATCTCCTATTGCAATTGAAAAAAAAGGAACATTCAAAGATGTATTTGAAAAACTTTTAGAAAAAGGTTATGTAAGAGTAGAAGTAGACAACAAAATATACAGAATTGAAGAGGTACCTGAATTAAACAAAAACATAAGACACAATATTTTCTTAGTAGTAGATAGATTAAAATTAAAAGCTGACAAAGATACAAAATACAGAATTTTCGATTCTATAGAACTAGCTCTAAAGGAAGGAAATGGCGTTATATATATAAAAAATATGGATGATAACACTACAAAAATATACTCTGAAAAAATGATGTGCCCTACTTGTGGAATATCCATGCCGGAAATTACTCCAAAACTTTTTTCGTTCAATAGCCCATACGGGGCATGTCAAAGGTGTCATGGCCTGGGATTCACATTAGAAGTTGATCCTGAAAAGGTTATTGATTTTGACAAACCTGTTTTTGAAGCTATCCAAATTGGGCACAAAGAAGATGGATGGATCCCACGAAAGATCAAAAAGATATTAAAAATTTACGGTGGATCTCCCGAAAAACCATTTAGAGAACTTTCCGAAGACACACAAGAAGCTATATTGTATGGTACCACTTTCTTTGATGGACTTATCCCAATTGTCCGCCAAAGATACGAATACGCATCTTCCGAAGAAGGGAGACAATGGATACTAAACAAATTTTTCATAGAAAACACCTGTCATGCATGTAATGGAAAAAGGTTAAGAAAAGAAGCACTATCAGTTTTGATAGAAAAAATAAATATAACTGATTTTACAGAACTTCCCATTTCACAAGAATACGAATTTATCAAATCACTAAAGGAAAAATTACCCTCCAAGAAGATGGAGATAGTAAAAGAATTAATAGAAGAACTAGAAAAAAGGCTTTTATTCTTGAATGAAGTAGGGCTTGGTTATCTTACCCTTTCAAGGAATGTAAAAACTCTATCCGGAGGAGAAGCACAAAGAATAAGACTTGCGACTCAAATTGGATCAGGTTTAACAGGTGTTACATATGTACTTGATGAACCAACTATTGGATTACACCAAAGTGATAATGAAAAATTAATCGGCACTCTAAAAAAGCTCAAAGATTTGGGTAATACTGTAATAGTAGTTGAACACGATGAAGATGTGATTAAAAACGCAGATTACCTTATAGACATTGGCCCTAAAGCCGGGGTAAATGGTGGAAAAGTTGTATTTCAAGGGCCAATATCTAAAATTAAAAACGCAAAAAATTCAATTACTGCAAAGTATCTAACTGGAAAATTAAAAATAGAAGTTCCAGATAAGAGAAGAAAAGGAAATGGAAAAGAACTTGTGCTCGTAGGTGCTAAACACAACAATTTAAAAAACCTCACAGTTACATTTCCATTAGGAACATTTATATGCATTACAGGGGTATCTGGTTCTGGAAAAAGTTCTTTAATTTTAGATACACTATACCCAACATTAATGAATCATCTCCATAACTCAAAATTACCAACAGGTGCATATGATTATATAGAAGGTTTAGAGTATATAGACAAAGTTATTGCAATTGATCAATCTCCAATAGGTAGAACACCAAGAAGTAATCCCGCTACTTATACAAAAGTATTTGATGAAATTAGAAAACTATTTTCAATGACCCCTCTTGCAAAAGCAAGAGGGTATAACTCAGGACGCTTTAGTTTCAACGTAAAAGGTGGAAGGTGTGAACATTGCAAAGGGCAGGGTGTAATAAAGGTTGAAATGTTATTTTTACCAGACGTATACGTTGAATGTGAAGTATGTAAAGGGAAAAGATACAACAGTGAAACTTTAGAAGTTACATACAAGGAAAAAAATATTTCGGAAATATTAGACATGACTGTAGAAGAAGCACTGGAGTTTTTTAAAAACATTCCCAGCATCTACTCTACACTAAGTGTATTAAACGAAGTGGGACTTTCATACATAAAACTTGGGCAACCGGCACCTACTTTATCAGGCGGTGAAGCACAGCGTGTAAAACTTGCATCTGAACTTAAGAAAAAAGCTACTGGAAAAACAATCTACATACTTGATGAACCAACAGTCGGTTTACACTTTGACGATGTCAAAAAATTAATCCATGTACTAAATAAACTTGTTGATAAAGGTAATACTGTAATAGTTATAGAACATAACTTGGATGTAATTAAAACAGCAGACTACATAATAGATTTAGGCCCAACAGGTGGAGATGATGGAGGATATATAGTTGCAAAAGGCACACCTGAACAAATAGCACATTCCAAAAAATCATTAACTGGAAAATATCTAAAAAAAATCCTAGGAGGATAAGGATGGATTACCTGGAAAATTTTAGAGATTATCTTGCACACGTTAGAAGACATTCGGAAAATACCCTAAAAGCCTACATAAAAGATGTAAGGAAATTTTTTGAATTTACAAAAAAAAATATTTCAGATATTGAGAGAAGTGACATTGAATCTTTTTTAAAAGCACTATCCAAAGGACAAATTACTGGTGATAGCCCTAGAGAAACTACTATATCAAGATACATATCCAGTTTAAATTCATTTTTTAGCTATCTTGAATTATCCGGTGCAATCTCTTCAAACCCAATGGAAAGAATTAAACATCCAAGAATTAGAAGAAAAATCCCAGATTTTTTGACCGAAGATGAAGTGCAAAAATTAATTTCTTCATTTTCTGAGGAAAATAAGTTACGGCAAAAAACTGCTATCTCTCTTTTATACTTTGCAGGTCTTCGTATAAGTGAACTTTGTAATCTAAGGGTATCGGATATTTCTTTTATTCCACCTTTTTTAAGAGTGGAAATGGGAAAGGGAAGAAAAGATAGATTAGTACCTCTTCCAGATAAGGTAGTTCCACTATTACAAAAATACATTGACACATTTAATCCAAAAATATACGTATTTGAAAACGGAAAAAAACACGTACATCCTTCTACAGTATTCAGATGGATTAAAGAAGGGGTAAAAAAAGCCCAAATAAAAAAAGATGTACATCCACATACTTTAAGACATTCATATGCCACACATTTAATCAGAAAAGGAGTTAACATAAAGGTTGTTCAAGAACTTTTGGGACATACAAATTTAAATACAACCAGCATATACTTACATGTTGCAGACCAAGAAAAATTTGACGCAGTAAGAAAATTATAGCCCTCCAAATGGAGGGCTATAATTTTATTTATCTATCGAATAAAACGCTTTTAATCCCCTGTATTCAGCAACTTCTCCAAGTTCTTCTTCTATTCTCAATAATTGGTTGTATTTTGAAATTCTTTCACTTCTTGAAAGGGATCCTGTCTTAATTTGTCCCGCATTTGTGGCAACTGCTAAATCCGCAATAAACGTATCTTCGGTTTCTCCAGACCTATGTGAAATAACATTAGTCATGTTATTTGTTTTTGCCATTTCTATTGCATTAAGTGTTTCTGTAACTGAACCTATTTGGTTTAATTTAATTAATATCGAATTTGTTGCTTTTACTTCTATTCCTTTTGCTAGTCTTTTTACGTTAGTAACGTATAAATCGTCCCCGACAATCTGAACTTTTTTGCCTAATTTTTCATTAAATTTACTATATGATTCCCAATCTTCTTGATCAAATGGGTCTTCAATTGAAATAATAGGATATTTGTTCACAAGAGATTCGTAATATTCTATTAATTCGTCTGACGTTTTTTCAGAACCATCAATAAAGTATTTTTTCGTCTCCTCATTGTAAAATTCACTTGCGGCAACATCCAACGCAATGAATATATCTTTTCCAGGAACATATCCTGCTGTTTCAATTGCTTTAATTAAAACTTGTATAGCCTCTTCATTACTATTAAGATTTGGTGCAAATCCACCTTCATCACCAACAGCCGTAACATGACCTGCTTCTTTTAGAATTTTCTTTAATGCATGGAAGGTTTCTGCTCCATATCTTAGGGCTTCTCTAAAGCTTGGTGCACCTGCTGGTACTATCATAAATTCTTGAATATCCAAATTATTGTCCGCGTGAGCTCCACCATTAATAACATTCATTAATGGCACAGGTAATACTTTTGCGTTAACTCCACCAAGATATTTATAAAGTGGTAAATCTAATGAATTTGCTGCTGCTCTTGCAACTGCCATTGATACACCTAAAATTGCATTTGCACCTATATTACTTTTATTTTCCGTTCCATCAATTTCAAGTAATGTTTTATCAATAAAGGTTTGATCATATGCGTTTAATCCTAACAATTTAGGGGCAATTTTTTCGTTCACATTTTCAACTGCCTTTAATACTCCTTTTCCTCCGTATCTTTTATCACCATCTCTTAATTCTAACGCTTCAAATTTTCCAGTAGATGCCCCTGAAGGTACAATTGCCCTTCCAATAGAACCATCTTCAAGCATAACTTCAACTTCAACAGTAGGATTTCCGCGGGAATCGAGCACTTCTCTTGCAAAAACATCAATAATTTCAATGTACATAAACTCACCTCCAAGTTTTTTATTTCACAATTATATTATACCTAAAAAATGTTTCAATTTGTATATGCAAATATTACAAATAAAAACCCCCGCACAATGCGGGGGCAATTTTAAACAAACCTTATATTAGAAACTTACACTCCAGCTAAGTTTTGCATACCATTGTGCATCGTCTTTATTGATATCTGCTGAACCATTTCCATCTTTATCATAAAGTGTTCCATAGAATGCACATATTGTTGTGTTATCATCAAGTGCATAGCTTACCTTTGCATTGTATCCAAATTCATTTCCATCTGTTAAGTATTTTACAGAAGTAGAAAGTGTAAATTTATCAACTGGTGTTACACTTGCATTTGCATCAACTGTCAAATTTTCTGCTGCTGCAACTACATCATCCCATGCTGCAGATACATCCGCATTTACCATATCATTTTCAAATGATGCGTTTACACTAACTGGAACTGTAAATTCTGTTGGCGAAGAAAGATCAGCAATTTTTAATGTTGCTTTTGCGCCTAATGTTACAGGAGAAATTTCATAGGATACTTCCGCACCAACTGTGAGTTCCTTTGCATCACTATCTCCTGCATATTCGAACATAGAAACGTTTTCTTTCCATGCAAATGTTTGGGTAAGTGTTACGATAGAAAATTCTGCCTTGATACTTTCGGAAATACCATATGCCGTTGTGTTTATACCATCTACCATACCAAACACACCATCAAGATCTGCTGTAGCAATACCAAGATCTAATGATGTCTTTGCATTCACACCATATTCGAACGTATTTGCTGTCGCAACTGTGTCTGCATCGTAAAATGCCGCTGCTAAATCAACACCTGCAACGCTATACTTTACACCTACAAAATCGTTGAACCATTTTTCTCCAGCTAACACACCAGTGTTGTAATCAACTCTTCTTAAAATGTCTTGGTATACCAAGGTAAGTCCTTCAACTCCACTAAGTGTTACTTCAATGTTTCCTTCAGCACTCATCAATGGATTTCCATCATTATTCGTACCAACGAAATATTGGAATGCACTTGCACCATTTGCATATGTAAGAGCAAAAATGCTGTTTTCAAAGCTAATGCTAGAAAGTGTTAAAGATTTTCCGATTAAATCGATTCCAAAGCTTACTCCAAATTGTGAGTCAGAAGATGGTGACCAACTTACCTTTGGCTTAATTAATACACCTGAAACATCCAAACCTTTTTCATCTACACCCAATGTAAAACTTGCACTACCACTCCAAGAAACTACAGGTGTAGCTTCTGCTGCAAAAACTGCCGTTAAAACAAACAACGATACTAATAATACCAAAAGCTTCTTCATACGCACAAACCTCCCTTTTTAATATAATTAATAACAATTACTTAATTTTATTTAATAAATGCTGCATATACACCCAAGCCAACACCAACGACACCTAAAATTAAACCAAATATCGAAAGCATATTTGTTGAATCCACTTTCTTAGATACAGCATCTAAATCTTCCTTTGCTGCTTTTGTTTCAATTGCGGATTTATTTTCATCTACTGCTGCCTTTACATTAGTTACCTCTGTTTTTAACCCTTCAACATTCTTATTAGTCTTTTCAATCTGTTTCCTTAAAGCATATTCTACTTCTCCAAGTTTTGCGGCAAGACCATTTAAAGTATCCGAATTAAATTGTGCTATATCCTTTATCTCACTTAATTTTCTATCTACACCTTTTATCTTTACGTTTATGTATTTAACCAACCTTGCATCAAGAGATTTTATACTCTCTGAATTTTGATAAACAAGATTTCTCAACATTGGAATTGCATTATTAACATTTGTTTCAACATTCAATAATTTAGCAGATAGCTCTGTATATTTTTCATCTGTATATTTAGCGGCATTTTCTTCAGCTAATGTTACTTTTTTGTACAAGAAATTAATTTGACCGTTTATTGAATCCAAAGATTTATTAATCATTTTTTCTACATCTTCAGATGAAACTTTCTTTGTTAAAGATTCATAAATCCTGATAACATCTTTATCAATAACATCTAACCTCTTTGATAAAACCTCAACATCTTCTTTTTTTGCTACATCTTTAAGTGCCTTTTTTAAGCTTCCGGAAATTTCATATAAAGCATTTATGTCGTTTTCATGAACATCAACTGTTACAGAAACCTTTTGAATCTCTTTTTCAAGTAAATTCATTACACGTGCCAAAAACACCGCAAGTTCATACCTTGTTATGTTACTAGCCCCCCTAAATGTTCCATCTGGATAACCTGTTACAATACCCGCTTTCTCTAACATCATTACTGAATCGTATGCCCAATGATTCTCTGGTACGTCTTTTAGTTCTGCAAAAATAAACGCTGAAACTAAAACCATAGCAACAATAACTAACAATCTTTTCATGAAAATACCTCCCTTCCTATTTTGTGTTACATTTAAATTACCATACAGGTTTATTATAACATTTTTTGTTAAGATATTTCAAGCCTTTTTTTAATTAAATTTAATCTTTTACAACCAATCTAAAGAATTTTCTTTTGCCAACTTTTAATACATGCTCTTTTTCGACCGTAACAAAATCTTTAAAACTTTTTACTTTATTTCCATCGAACTTCACGCCACCTTGGTTAACAATCCTTTTTGCCTCACTCCTACTTGATGTTGCTTCAACCAAAATCATCAAATCTACTATGTTGTACTCTCCCTCTTTTATTTCAATTTCAGGCATTTCATCTGGTAATTCTTTTTTCCTAAATACTTTTACAAAATTTTCTTCAGCTTCTTTTGCAATGTTCTCATCGTAAAAAAATGCCACTATTTCCCTTGCAAGTCTCATTTTTACATCTCTTGGATTTATCTTTGCTGCTTTCATCAACTTTTCGTATTCATCTATTTCGTCTTCTGGAATATTTGTCACAAGCCTCATATACTTTATTATTAGTTCATCAGGTATAGACATTACTTTACCGTACATGTTATTCGGTTCATCGGTAAATGCAATGTAGTTATCGTAGCTTTTACTCATCTTTAATTTTCCATCCGTTCCTTCAATAATAGGCATTGTCATTACTATCTGAGGTTTTAGTCCAAATTCCTCTTGAATTTTCCTTCCGACTAAGAAGTTAAAAAGTTGATCAGTTCCGCCAATTTCCACATCGGCCTCTATTGCAACAGAATCATATGCTTGCGCTAAAGGATATAAAAACTCAGCAATACTTATAGGTTGCCCTTCTGATAAACGCTTAGAGAAATCATCCCTTTCTAACATCCTTGCAACTGTATACTTTCCAGCAAGTTTGACTACATCGGCAAAATCCATATTCCCAAGCCATTCATTATTAAATCTAACTTCCGTCTTATCTTTGTCCAATATCTTAAATGCTTGATTTGCGTAAGTTTCGGCATTTTTTCTGACTTCCTCAGCAGACAGCATGGGCCTTGTTGTGTTCCTTCCAGTAGGATCCCCAATCATAGCGGTAAAATCGCCAATAATCAAAATAACATGATGACCTAAATCTTGAAATTCCTTTAATTTTTTCAAAACAACGGCATGTCCCAAGTGAAGGTCTGGCCTAGACGGATCAACTCCCAACTTTATTCTAAGTGGTCTATTTTCTTTCAATCTTTCTACTAACTCTTCCTCTGAAATTAAATCTACTACATTTCTTTTGAGTATTTCAAGTTGACTCTGCAAAAAAACTCACCCCTATCTGGAAATAAAGAAAGCTGTCAAAATGCTTGAGACAAAGAACAAAATACCAAACAAAACGGTAATTTTTCCCTCTGTATCTAACCCCTTTTCTCTTCCAAATATCGTATTCATAGATCCCGAACCAAACGCTCCACCAAGTTCCGCAAATTTTCCCATCTGTTTTAAAGAAAGATAAATCAAAATAACACTAATAATTCCATGTACTATTAGCATCACCTTGTCCACTAGACACACCTCCATCCAAGTTTTTTCTAAGCTTTATTATAACATATCAAAATATCCAAATCAAATCTTAAGGTTATTTTCCACATTTAAAATCTGGCATACTCCACAATAACTACAAACATTTCTACAATCTTTTGTACTCTCGCCTTTGAAGAATCTTTCATACTCTTTCCAAAGAAAGTATTTTGTAACCCCTGAATCTATATGGTCCCATGGAAAATCATCTTTTAAACTATATGGTCCTTTGTATTTGTCTAAATCTATATCTTTAAACGACTCTATCCACTCATCAAAATTAAAAAACTCTGTCCATTCGTCATAATAAGACATCTTATATTTTTTCATAATTACCCTAAATAAATGCCTATCACCTCTTGATAAAATTCCCTCAACAAAACTTTTTTTTCCATCATTTACATCAATTTTTGCATATCTTTTGTAATTTTTCAAAATACTATAAACATACTCCATATATTCTGGTTCTCTAATTTTGACAAATTGAAAAGCCGTGTGAGGTTTTGGAACAAGTAAATTAACAGATGCAGTAACAAGTTTAAACTTCATCCTTTTTATTTCTCTTAACAACTCACCTATTTCCTTTATATCACCCTCTGTTTCATCTGGAAATCCTACCATAAAATAAAGCTTTATTTTATTCCAACCTGCCTTTTTTGCTTCCAAAGCACTGTTGTAAATTTCATTAAAATCTATATTTTTGTTTATTTTATTTCTCATCGTTTGTGAACCAGCCTCTGGTGCAAGGGTAATTCCTCTTTTTCTAACCGAAGCTATTTTTGAAAGCAACTCAATGTTAAACGCATCAACCCTTGTAGAAGGAATAGACATTGAAATTTTTTTCTCTTTAATGTAAGGTAAAAGTCCATCTACAATCTCATTCAAAGTTGTATGATCCATAGCAGATAATGATAAAAGCGAAATTTCTTCATATCCTGTTTCTTTCAAAATTTTTTTTGCATTTTCAACAACATTTTTCTTGCTTCTTTCTCTTACAGGTCTATATACATAACCTGCATGACAAAATCTACATCCTCTAGTACAACCCCTACTAATTTCAATAACTCCTCTATCGTGAATACTTTGTACATTTGGAATGATCTGTCTTATTGGGACAAAGCATTCATCAAGATCACCTATAGCATTCTTTTTAATCTTTTTTGGAACATCTTTAATTGGAACAACCTTTTTTCCCCTTTGCCTGTAAAACTGGGGAATATATATTCCCGGAATCTTTGCTGCCTCTTTTAATCTATCTAACCTTCTTGCCCCTTTTGTTTCGTATAAAAGATCTAACAATTGCCTTAAATTCTTCTCTCCATCTCCTATATAGACTATATCAAAAACACCGGCTATAGGCTCAATATTAAAAACAACAGGGCCTCCTGCAATAACTATTGGATCACCATCTTTTCTTTTCTCAGATTCAACATTTATTTTGGAAAGTTCCAAAAGTTTTAATACATTTGTATAAGATAACTCATATTCTATTGATATTCCCAAAACATCCATGTTAAAGACTGGGGTTTTTGTTTCAAGAGTAAATAGTGGTATATCTTTTTTTTCCATCAGCTCTATCATATCAACCCATGGCAAAAACACCCGTTCTGCGTAAAATTCTTCAAATGAATTAATGTAATGGTACAATAATTCAAGACCATAGTGTGACATTCCTACTTCATACACATCTGGAAAGGCAAGTGCAATTCTAAATTTATTCTCAACATCTTTCCTAACCTGATTAAACTCTCCTCCAATATATCTTGCGGGTTTTTGAACATTCAAAAGCTCCTCATTTAAAAACCTTAAGATCATATACTACCTCCTCAATAAAACATATAAAACCAAACCCAAATTCCGCTATTTTGAAATCTTATCTTCTTTGTTGCCCTTCTACCAAAAAATTTTTCAAATTGATTATCCGGTGAAAGAATGTAAAACTTGGAATTTTTAAATTTTTTCAAGAATAAAGAAAAATCCACATCTGTTTTTATCCTTTCACCATACGGAGGATTGGTAACAACCCACACATTATCAAAGGTATAATCTCCAAAAGATTTATTCTCAAAAACCAAACCCGATATTCCAAACCTTTCTGCGTTAGCTCTTGCAACCTTTAAAATAGAATTATCAATATCGTATCCATATATTCCAGAAACATTTATATTTCTTTTTATTCTTTTAGGCCACTTTAAAAATCCCCAATTTTCAGAAACAAAATCTCTAAAAATCCCCGGCGGAGTATTAGATTTTATCAAAGCAGCCTCTATGGGAATTGTTCCACTTCCACAAAATGGATCAACCAACATATTTTTATTCCACCTTGAAAGCAAAATCATCGAAGCCGCTATTGTTTCCCTTAAAGGAGCTTTAGATGTCTTTAATCTATAACCTCTTTTACTTAACGCTTTTTCTCCAGTTGTATCTAAAAGTACTTGAAGTTCATCTCTTTTTAAAACTAACCTAACGGGAAATATCGTATTTTTTCTTTGTTTTATCTTTTTCTTTATAGCAGCATACGCAACGGAAATTATCGCACCTTTTGCGGAAAGTTTTGACTTTACAGATGAAATATCCGAAATATAAACTTTACCATCCACAAAATCCGACCAATTAATATTGTATATTGCCTTGTAAAGTTCTTCAAAGCTTGTTACCTTTTTTCGCTCAAGCAATATTAAAACTCTCTCGGCTGTCCTAAGGTTAATGTTGAGGAAAGGTATATCCTTTAGCTCTCCCTTAATATACACACGTCCTGAAACCGATTCCAATATCTTATACCCCATCTTTCTTAATTCAAGTGCTACAGCTGCCTCAAGACCTGTTGTACAAGTAAGTAAAAAAGTCATATTTTCTTCTCCATATAATACGCGTTTACCGGCATTTCAACTATCAATCCGTCAAAATTTAACTCCTTTACTTTTTGTAAAAACATATCAATTTTATTCTTTTCATCTACTATATCAATAACTATTGGTAAATCTTCAGATAGAGAAAAAAAATCACTCCTATGTATATGCCTCTTGTGTCCAAAGCCAATTATTCCTTTCATAACAGTTATTCCTCTTAATCCTTCATCGTATGCAAGTTTTACAATATATTCAAAAACAGGTTTTCCAAAATGTACATCTTTTTCCCCCAAATAAATTCTGAGCAACTTCATAAAACTCTCCCCCTTCCAAGTACCATCCCCAAAAATGCGGCCAAAAATCCCAAAACTACATTTGAAGAAAAATAACAAAAAGCCCTAAACGGACTTGTTAAAAATAAAGATAAAGATTCATATGTAAACGTTGAAAAAGTAGTAAATGATCCTAGAAAACCCGTTCCAAAAAACATCAAAAAACTCCTTGAAATCTCCAACCTTTCGATATTTAAAAACATTAGAAAAGATAATAAAAAGGCACCAACAACATTAACAATAACAGTTCCAAAGGGGATATAACCAAAAGGAAGGTGGGAATTAACAAATTTTGAAACAAAATATCTTGATAATGCACCCAATGCTCCACCCAAAGCTATATAAACTATCTTCACGATATTTCACTTCTTTCAAGCTTTTCGTATAAAACATAAGACATACTATCATCTACTATTCCATTCTCTGGAAATACTCGAATATAATTTGGTCTATCTTTGAAGAGCAATATTGCAAAACACATCCTTTTCGAAATATCACTTGCAACCATTATCTGTGCTTTTCTCAAAAGAAATTTAGATGTATATACTGTCTTGTCAAACAAAAAGAAAAAATCCACATCCTCTAAATAATTTTCGGCAATTCCAATCTGAGTTCCATTAATTATTGAGACAACGTAATTTTCCAATCTAATTTTCCTTTTAGTATTTCTCAAGACTACATCAACAAGCCTGTACTGTCCGTGGATAAACACATGCTCACCGTTATAAAAAATCGTATACGGAACGTTATAACTTTCAAAATCAGTTGTAATCCAAATATCCGGATCAAATTCTTCCACTAAAAAACTTTTAGATAAAAGAATTCTCAAAATTCCTCCACCTCTTTTAAAATTTTAAACAACTTTCTAAATGCACGGCTTCTGTGACTTATCTTTCTTTTAATCTCGTCTCCCAATTCCCCAAAAGTTTTTTCATATCCGTGCGGAATAAAAAATGGATCATATCCAAATCCAAAATTCCCTTTTATTTCTCTTGAAATTTCACCTTCAACTTTTCCTTCCACAGAAATCAGCACTCCCTTTTTGGGATTAAAATAAGTTGCAACACAAACAAATTGTGCAGATCTATCAACCTTGCTCTCTAACATTTTAAGAATTTTCTCCATCTTTAAAACATAAGGTTTTCCTTCCATAAATCTTGCACTTTCAACTCCGGGAAATCTTCCCAACGCATTAATTTCAAGTCCGGAATCATCTGCAATAACCGGTGTATTTAAAGCAAGTCCATAATAATAGGCTTTTTTCATGGAATTCTCGTAAAAAGACTTTCCATCTTCAATAACCTCTACATTTTTAGGAGACCTTTCAACTTCTATACCTTCTAAAATAATCCTAATCTCTTCAACCTTGTGCGGGTTTGAAGTTGCAATGTAAATCATTTTCACACCCCTAATAGTGATATTTTTCGTTATTTATTATTTTAAATCCCCTAAAAATCTGTTCTAATAGCAATATTAGTACCATTTCATGTGTAAAAGTAAATTTTGATAACGATATCCTCTTTAAAGATAACCTCCTTAATTGCTCATCTACCCCTAATGGCCCTCCTATAACAAAAACAATCTCCCCTTCAAGCATCTGCATATCCAAAAATTTAGAAAATTCCAAACTATCAATTTGTTTCCCAAAAAGATCAAGTAAAACAAATTTCCTCCCCTTTATTTTACTTAAAATCTCCTTTGCTTCATTTTTAAGTATAACACCTCTCGAAAGTTTGTTAAGATCTCCACCCAATTTAATAAAAGTTACTTTTACCTTTGCAAATCTTTTTATCTTTCCCAAATAAAAATCAAAAGCATCTCGAAGATGCTTAGAAAGTTTTCCAGGAATAATTATTTCTATGTACACTACAATCCCTCACAATATTTATCTTCACATTCCAATCTTTCTAGTTTTTTAAAGATAATCTCTCCAACTGGATTTTCTATCCCAGATAAAAAATCTGCTAAATGCAGATGCAAACACTTTACCTTTGAAAAATTTGAAATCCCACCTGTTCCTACTTTTTTTAATTCTTCTCTCCAGCGTTTAAAATCTAAGAACTCTTTTTTTAAGAAAAACTTATCTCTTAAATCTATAACTTTCTTGTGTGCTAAAAATAAACGCTCTCTAAACCTTTCATCTTTGCTTATTATTCTTTCAATTTCTTTTATCATTCCCTTTTCTTCCAATCGAGATACCTCTTTTACAAGAAAAGGACACGTTAAATAATACAATGTGGGAAAAGGTTTTCCATCTTTAACAGGCAAACTAACAACAACCTGTGGAAATCCATAAGAACAAAAACGTGTAACATTGCAAAAGTTAGTAATCTCCCGTCCAAGTTGTTTGGCAACTATTTTATTTAAAACTTTATCACCAGTGCATTCCATTCGTTTTTCCTCCGATGTTCTATAATATTTAAATGCTTAAATAAATCTAATTTTGAATCTATAATCCCGGATAAAATAACTATTCCATCCTTTTTTAAATATTTAGGCATATCCTCCAACGCTTCTATTAAAATTTCGGCAATTATATTTGATACAATCAAATCGTACTTCCCATCTATGTTTTTAAATAAGTTTGACTCTCTAATTTCAACATCTTCATTATTCTTTTTTACATTTTCAAGAGCAGATTCAACGGCAAGTGGATCATTATCAACACCTAAAACTCTATTTGCACCTAATTTTTTAGATAAAATACTTAATATACCGCTACCACAACCTAAGTCCAAAACATCCATACCTGGTCTTAAATACTCCTTCAAAAAAGACGCAGCAAGTTTCGTTGTATCGTGAAGTCCTGTACCAAACGCAAGTCCTGGTGTTATCTTTATAACTACTCCCTTTTTTATATCGTGAAAATCTGGATCTATCCATACACCTTCAATGAATTCAAAAGGGCGAGAAATTAAATTCTTCACCCAATCATCTGATGATGTTACCCTTTCTTCAACAATGTCAAATGAAAAATCAAAATCAAATTCCTTTTTTTCACTAACTACAACTAAAAAAATTCCCTCTTTTGTTTCATAAAAATAATAATTGTTAATTTGTTTATCAAAAAAATATTCTTCCAATTTTTCTACATCTTCATTAGATATCCTATAAACCCTCTCAAAAAATTCCATTTTTTATTCACCACCTAAATACAAACCTTCATCCTTCAACACATACATCCTTCCGTACGAAGGAAGAAAAGCCATGGGATTTGTATGCCTTCCATTTCTTCTCACTTCAAAATGCAAATGTGGACCGGTACTCACCCCTGTCGAACCTACTCTTCCAATTAATTCTCCTCTTCTTAAACTCTGTCCTTTATACACACATATTTTCGACATATGACCATAAACTATGTCGTAACTACCATAATCAACTATAACTGCAAGTCCATAACCCCCATATTCACCTGCAAATTTCACAACTCCATTTGTAGCAGAAAAGATAGGAGTCCCCATTGGTGCAGAAATATCTACCCCTGTGTGAAAACTTTTTCTATGATAAATAGGGTGCATTCTCCACCCATATGTAGAAGAAATCTTTCCAAAAACCGGCCAAATGAAATCTTTATCATATACATTAAAAGCTTTTCCAACATAATCTAGAGGGACAAATAATTTCTGTCCTACATAAATATAGGTGCTCTTCAAATCATTTGAAACTTTTATATCATCTACCGTTGTAAAAAATCTTAACGCAATCGAATAAAGACTATCTCCTTGTTGAACCTCGTATATAATACCAGAAGGTTGAGGTATCTTTAAAACTTCACCGACCTTCAAATTATACGGATCAATATCATTCCAATCAAGGATGACAGACGGTGAAACCCCAAATACCTGAGATAGTTTATATATAGTATCCCCAGGTTGTACATAATAGCTTAAAATAAAATAACTGGGAAATACAAAAACTGAGACAAGCAAAATAATAAAGGAAATCTTCTTCATAGTTTAATACGCTCCTCTCATTAAAGACAAAATTATTTTACCATACAAAAACTCATAAAATCAAATAAAAAATAAAAATTTAAAAGTATCTTTGAAAAAATAAATAAAAAACACATTAAAAAAGCTAAATTAAGTTAATCATTTTTAATAATATTTTACAAATTTTGCTTAATACCCCCTGTTCTGTTAATATTAAAACTGTAATGTAAAAATAAAGGGGGGATTATGTGAAAACCACATTAAAAGTACGAATGAGTAGTGCAGATGCCCATTACGGTGGCAATTTAGTTGATGGTGCAAAAATTTTGCAGCTTTTTGGTGATGTTGCAACGGAATTACTCATTCGTCATGATGGAGACGAAGGATTGTTTCGCGCATATGAAAATATTGAATTTTTAGCACCAGTTTATGCAGGAGACTTTATAGAAATAACAGGTGAAATAATTAAAGTTGGTAAAACTTCTAGAAAAATGGAATTTATAGCAAAAAAGATTATAACTGCAAGACCGGATATAAACGATAGTGCAGCAGATGTGCTGGAAGAACCAATAATCGTTTGTAAAGCTATAGGAACATGTGTAGTTCCACTCGACAAACAAAGAAGGGGATAACATGGAAAAACTTATTATCACCGTTGCCGTAACAGGTGCAGAAGTTACAAAAGAAAAACAACCCAATCTTCCCATTACACCAGATGAAATTGCAGATGAAGTATACGAATGTTACCTTGCAGGTGCATCTATTGCACATATCCACGCACGGAACAATGATGGAACACCTACACAATCATACGAAATCTACAAAGAAATAAAGGAAAAGATAGAAAAAAAGTGCAACATAATCTTCCAACCTTCCACAGGTGGAGCAACGTGGCACACCTTCGAAGAAAGAATGCAACCATTACTAACAAATCCAGAAATGGCAACACTTAGTGCAGGAACTTGCAATTTTGGAAATGATGTCTTTTTAAATCCAATGGAATACATAGAAAAGTTTGCTATTGAAATGAAAAAAAGAAATATAAAACCAGAAATTGAAGTTTTCGAACGTGGAATGATTCAAAATGCATTAAATCTAGTAAAAAAAGGAATACTTGATTTACCACTCCATTTTGATTTTGTTATGGGAGTGCCTGGGGCAATACCAGCAACGATAGATGATCTCGTTTATCTAGTTTCAAAACTTCCAGAAGGTTCTACATGGAGTGTTGCCGGTATAGGAAAATATGAACTTCCATTGGCAGTTCACGCCATACTCATGGGTGGACACGTCAGAGTGGGATTTGAAGATAACATCTATTATAAAAAAGGGGTGCTTGCAAAATCGAATGCCCAACTTGTGGAAAGAATTGTAAGAATTGCAAAGGAGTTGGGAAGGGAAATTGCAACCCCAGATGAGGCAAGAAAAATTTTGGGAATAAAAAAGGAGGAGTAAGATGATAAATAAAAAGGGATGTCCATATGGAACGCACAGGGTTATTGAACCAGAAGGTTTTTTACCACAAGCTGCAAAAAAAATAGATAACAACATGGAAATCTATTCCAACGAAATACTAATAGATGTAAAGACTTTAAACGTGGACTCTGCAAGCTTCACTCAGATAAAAAATTCGTGTAACAACAATATCGAATGCATAAAAAAAACAATTCTCTCAATAGTAAAAGAAAAGGGAAAGCTTCAAAATCCCGTAACTGGTAGTGGTGGTATGTTAATAGGGACTGTTAAAGAAATAGGAAAAGATTTAAAAACAGATCTAAAGGTAGGAGATAAAATTGCAACCCTTGTATCTCTTTCCCTTACCCCACTAAAAATTGACGAAATTCTAGATATCAAAATTGATGCAGAACAAGTGGATATAAAGGGAAAAGCAATATTATTCGAAACGGGAATTTACGCAAAACTTCCAGATGACATTCCAGAAAAACTTGCACTTGCCGTTTTAGATGTTGCAGGTGCACCAGCGCAAGTAAATAAACTTGTAAAACCTGGAATGACAGTTGCAATAATAGGTGGTGGAAAATCTGGAATACTCTGCACCTATCAAGCAATGAAAAATGTTGGAAAAAATGGTAAAGTTATTGTAATAGAATATTCTAAGGAAAATGCTCAAAAAATAATTGATTTAAACCTTGCACACCACGTAATAGTCGCAGATGCCACAAAACCTGTGGAAGTATACCAAAAATTCACAGAAGTTAGTGAACTTGCAGATGTAACTATTAACAACGTTAACGTCGAAGGTACTGAAATGTCTTCTATATTAATTACTAAAGATGAAGGAATAATTTATTTCTTTAGTATGGCAACATCTTTCACTCGGGCAGCCTTGGGAGCTGAAGGTGTGGGAAAAGACGTAACTATGATAATTGGAAATGGATATACTAAGGGTCACGCACAACTAAGTTTGAATATTATCAAAGAATCTAATGAAATAAGAAAGCTATTTGAATCAAAATATTGTTAATGGGGGGATAGGATGAGACATTATAAAGATATACCACTTTGGAAAGATGTAACAGAAGAAGAATGGAATGATTGGAAATGGCAAATAAGAAACAGAATAACAGACGTAGACACTTTAAAAAAAGTAATCAACCTTACCAAGGAAGAAGAAGAGGGAATAAGACAAAGCCTTAAAACTTTGAGAATGGCAATAACACCTTATTACGCCTCACTTATGGATCCTGATAATCCAAAATGCCCCATTAGAAGACAAGCAGTACCTACAATAAAAGAACTTGAACTAAAACCTTGGGATATGGTTGATCCACTACACGAGGATGAAGATTCTCCAGTTCCAGGATTAACACACAGATATCCAGATAGGGTTTTGTTTTTAATTACCGATATGTGTGCTATGTATTGTAGACACTGTACAAGAAGAAGATTTGC
This sequence comes from Thermosipho affectus, assembly GCF_001990485.1. Classification (NCBI taxonomy): domain Bacteria; kingdom Thermotogati; phylum Thermotogota; class Thermotogae; order Thermotogales; family Fervidobacteriaceae; genus Thermosipho; species Thermosipho affectus. The sequence continues at coordinate 110,786 of NZ_LBFC01000006.1, forward strand.
AGGTCAACATGATAGAGCTAGAACAAAAAGTGAAATAGATGCAGCTATCGAATACATAAGGGAAACTCCTGAAGTTAGAGATGTATTACTTTCCGGTGGAGACGCATTACTTGCTGGAATCGATATGCTTGAATACATATTAAAAGAATTGAGAAAGATAAAACATGTGGAGATAATTAGAATAGGAACAAGGGCACCTGTAGTCATTCCACAAATCGTTACAAAAGAACTCACCAATATGCTAAAAAAATATCATCCAATATGGATTAATATGCAATTTAACCATCCAAAAGAAATAACACCTGAAAGTTCGAAAGCTTGTGAAATGCTTGCAGATTCCGGTATTCCATTGGGAAATCAATCTGTACTTTTACGTGGAATAAACGACAGTCCATATATCATGATGGAACTTGTCCACCAACTTGTAAAAATAAGGGTAAGACCGTACTATATTTACCAATGTGATCTTTCACAAGGAATTTCTCACTTTAGAACATCCATTGGAACTGGATTGAGAATAATAGAAAGCTTAATTGGACATACTTCAGGTTTTTGTGTTCCAACATACGTTGTCGATGCACCAGCAGGTGGTGGGAAAATTAGGTTAATGCCTCAATATCTAATCTCTTATTCAAATAACACCGCAATTTTACGTAATTATGAAGGTGTTATCGTTGCATATCACGAACCAGAAGAAACAAAATCAGATGTAGACGATAGTGAATACAGAAGAAAATATGAGTTTACAGGCATTGCCTCTCTTTATGAAAGCAAAAAAATATCCATCGAACCTACACACCTTGAAAGACATGAAAGAATCAAAAACTGGAAAGAAAAAAGGGGAGAAAAAAGATGAAATATGAAGAATTAAGCGTTGGCCAAACATATGAAAAGGTTATAAAGGTAGAAGAAAAACATGTATTTCAATTTGCAGAAATTACGGGAGACAAAAATCCTGTACATATTGATGAAGAATATGCCAAAAAATCTATTTTTGGAGGAAGAATTGCCCACGGCATTCTTCTCCTTGGTTATATTTCATATGTTTTGGGAATGGAGTTCCCAGGTCCTGGAACAATATACATGTCACAAAACGCAAAATTTTTAAGGCCTGTATATGTAGAAAAAAACATAAAAATAAAAATAAAAGTATTGGAAAAGCATGATGAAAAAAAGAGGATAAAAGTTTCCACGTTAATTTTTAACGAAAAAGACGAATTATGTGTGGAAGGAGATGCTCTACTTTCGTTAAAATTCCTTTGATAAATTTGTTTAAAAAATTCAAAACAATAGCAATTGTAGGATTGGAAAAAAACACAGGAAAAACAGAAACGTTTAATTTTCTGCTAAAGCATTTGCAGAAAGATTTCGTATTGGGAGTCACATCAATTGGGATTGATGGTGAAGATACAGATCAAGTAACTTTCACAAAAAAACCAAACATATTAGTCGATAATGGGATCTTATTTGTAACTACAGAAAATTTTTACAAAAGGAAAAATTTTCTTTCAGAAATACTATATGTTTCAGACAGAAGCACATCAACGGGAAGAGTAATAATTGCAAAGGCACTTGAAAAAGGAAAAATAATTTTATCAGGCCCCACTACAATCCAATGGCTCAAAGAAATAAATTCAATACTTCAAACATTTGGAGTAGAAAAAATACTAATAGACGGGGCTTTGTCTAGAATAAGTAGTTCAACATTAAGCGATGCAGTAGTACTTTCAACTGGTGCTGCAGTAAGTTTGGATATAGAAAAAATAGTTGAAAAAACATTGGATTTATTTTACAAAATAAATCTTCCTTTATACCCTGAAAAGTTGGATATAAAATCAGGTATATTTACAAAAGATTTAAAACTAATAGCACGTTCATCTTTAAATATCAATGATTTAAGTTTAATAAAAGACCAAAAGGAAATTCTAATAGGCGGGGCATTAACGGAAAAATTTTTAAGGAAATTGATAAATAATAATACCTATCCAACTTTGGTAGTTAAGGATTTTTCAAAAATATTTGTAAATAGTTTTTATTTAAAACTCTATCAAAAAAAAGGTGGAAAGATATTGGTGCTACACAAGCCAAATTTGTGTTTAGTTACGGTAAACCCATATTCCCCAAATGGCTTTGTAATAGACGACAAACTACTAATCGAAAAACTATCAAGTAAAATAAAATTACCCATATTAAACGTTAGAAAGGTTGAAGGTGAATGGATATAGGCTTTGATTACATCAAACAAAATTTGGACTTTTCCTCGCAAATTGGCAAAAGATACCTTGAAAATCTAAATCTTTTATCGGATAAAGATACAATACAATTACATCTAAAAGCTATGGAAAAATTGTTTGATATACCAATTGATAAAATCAAAAACATTCTCTCACACTTTCAGGATATACTTAAAACTATAAATAAATTAACAACTGGAACAACACTTGATGAAATTGAACTGTTTCAATTAAAACAATTCTCATACTTTTCAAACGAATTATTTGAAATTCTCAAAGATTTAAATCTTCTGGATTGCTTTAAGCTTGAAAAATTACATAAACCTTTCCAAATTCTAGATCCAGAAAACCAAAATCTTCCAACCTTTTACATATACAGTAGCTATGACAAAGAACTTGAAAATATAAGAAAAGAAAAAGCTAAAATAAAAGATGAGGAAAAATTACTCAAGCTATCTATAAAAGAAAAAGAAATAGAGGAAAAAATATGCAAAAATCTTTCCGAAAGATTATCCAGACATTCACATAATTTTTTAAAAAACTATGAAACTATTGGATTTTTGGATCTTTCCATATCAAAAATGGAACTTTCCAAAAAACTGGATCTAAAAAAACCCAATATATCGGAGCAACTTACTATAAAGCTTTCTAAACTTTTTAACCCTGAAGTAAAAGAAATACTCGAAAATACCGGAAAACATTTTCAAAAAGTAGATATAACCTTAAAAAACGGCACACAAATTATAACCGGTGCAAATATGGGTGGAAAAACTATTCTTTTAAAAACAATAGCACTTTCTCAAATTCTATTTCAAAAAGGATTTTATATTCCAGCGGAAAACGCCTTTTTGCCAATTTTTGATGATATCTTCTTTATTTCAGGAGATTTTCAAGATGAAAAACTTGGACTTTCTTCATTTGCCGCTGAAATGAAAATTTTAAATAACATATTTAAACAAATACAAAGTAATAAAAAATTTTTGATTTTACTTGATGAACCTGCACGTACGACAAACCCATTAGAAGGAAGAGCTATAGTTAAAGCAATTGCAAAGTTATTTAACAAACCAAATATAGTATGCGCAATAACTACACATTTTGACAATGTACTATCTTCAAATATGCGTCATTTAAGAGTTAAGGGATTAAAAGATATAGAAAAAATAGACAAAAACAAAGAATTACAAGATTATTTTGACTATTCACTTGAAGAAATAACGCAAAAAAATTCTCCAAAAGAAGCAATAAAAATATTAAAATTACTAGATATAGACAACAATATAGTGGAAAAAATAGAGGAGGTATTGGAAAATGGAGAGTAAACTAGGACTTGATTTCAAAAAAGTAGACTACGCAAAAAAACTTGCCCAAAAAATAGCCAAAGATATAAAAGAATTCGTAGAACCTCGCTCCACAACTTCTATCGAAAGAACAATATGCAGATTTTTAGGTATAGATGGAACAAATAATGAAAAAGTTCCTCTTCCAAATGTCGTTGTTGATCACTTAAAAGAAAAAGGAATTTTAGAACAAGGTGCAGCATATTTTATTGGAAACGCAATGATAGAAACAGAACTCTCCCCACAAGAAATAGCAGAAAAAATAGCTAAAAAAGAATTGGATTTAAGCAAAGTAAAAACACATTCCATAGAAAATGTATTGGATATTCTAAATCCATTAGTTGAAAGTACAATAAACCGCATAAAAGAAAATAAAAACATACGAGAAAAAATGATAAATGAAATTGGTGATGGAAAGCAACCATATCTTTATGTAATAGTTGCCACGGGAAATATATACGAAGATGTCGTTCAGGCACAGGCTGCCGCACGACAAGGTGCAGATATAATTGCGGTAATTCGTTCTACTGCACAAAGTTTACTTGACTATGTACCATATGGCCCAACTACAGAAGGTTTTGGGGGAACTTATGCTACTCAGGAAAACTTTAAAATAATGAGGAAAGCACTAGATGAGGTTTCCCGCGAAGTCGGAAGATATATCAGACAAGTAAATTATGCATCAGGCCTTTGTATGCCAGAAATAGCTGCAATGGGAGCTATTGAAAGATTAGATATGATGTTAAACGATGCCCTTTACGGCATCCTATTTCGGGATATTAATATGCAAAGAACTATAATTGATCAGCATTTTTCAAGAGTAATAAATGGATTTGCTGGGATAATAATAAACACAGGTGAGGACAATTATCTTACAACGGCCGATGCATATCAAGAAGCACATACCGTTCTTGCCTCACAATTTATAAACGAACAACTTGCATTAATAGCAAATCTTCCCGAAGAACAAATGGGTTTAGGCCACGCATTTGAAATGAATCCTGATCTTGAAAATGGCTTTTTATACGAGCTTGCACAAGCTCAAATGACAAGAGAAATATTTCCAAAAGCTCCTTTAAAATACATGCCTCCAACAAAATATATGACAGGAAATATATTCAAAGGACTAGTTCAAGATGCAATGTTCAACGTAATTTCAATTTGGACTAAACAAGGAATCCAACTTCTAGGCATGTTAACTGAAGCTATCCATACTCCATTTATGTCAGATAGATACCTCGCAATTGAAACGGCAAAATACATATTTAATAACATGAAAAACATAGGAGATGAAATATACTTTAAAGAAAATGGTTTAATACAAAATAGAGCCAAACAAGTTTTAAATGAAGCTATAGAACTCCTCGAAAAAATATCAGAAATCGGGCTTTTTAAAGCTTTAAGTTTAGGAGTCTTTGCAAATATAAAAAGACCAATAAATGGTGGAAAAGGACTTGACGGAGTATTTATGAAAGGCAAAAATTATATAAACCCATTTTTTGATAAAATGTTAGAAAGAAGGTGTCAAGAATGAGTGGATACAATCTTGAAAAAAAGAATATAGATAAAACACTAAACCTTAAAGCGGTTAAACCCTACGGTGACACCATGAATGATGGGAAATTACAAGTAAGTTTTACACTACCTGTACCATTTGGAGATGAAGCAACAGAAGCGGCAAAAATACTAATGAAAAAAATGGGTCTTGAAAATCCACAAATAGTATTTTCAAAAGAATTAACAAAGGGGTTTACATTTTTCATTGGCTATGGAGATTGCATTCACACAATAGACTATACAAGTATACATGTTCCAAAAGTCCACGTTGAGGAAATGACAATGTATGAGATAGATAAATTTATAAAAGAAAAAATAGGCAGAAAAATAGTAGTAGTAGGTGCCACTATAGGAACTGACGCACACACAGTTGGGCTAGATGCTATTTTAAACATGAAAGGATTTGCCGGACACTACGGACTTGAAAGATACGAAATGTTCGAAATATACAACATGGGAAGTCAAGTACCAGTTGAAGAATTTGTAAAAAAAGCAATCGAGGTTAACGCAGATGCATTACTTGTCTCACAAACCGTTACTCAAAAAAATATACATATAAAACACCTTACCGAACTTGTGGAATTACTTGAAGCAGAAGGCTTAAGAGAAAAATTAGTATTGGTAGTTGGCGGGCCAAGAATAACACATGAGCTTGCAAAAGAACTGGGATACGATGCGGGGTTTGGCCCTAATACATTTGCAGAACATGTAGGTTCATTCCTTGCGCATGAAGTATATAAAAGATTAAATAAATAAGGGGCAAAAGCCCCTATTTTTTTATTAAAAACCTTATTTGAATAAAAAATACTATAATCGTCAACAATAGTCCAAAAATTCCAAGCCCCTTTATCCCAGAAAAATAATCCAAAAAAGTTCCACCAATTAATGGACCAAAACCAAACAAAAGACCAATTACAGCTTCATGAAATCCTCCTTGCTTTCCCTGATCATCTTCTTCAGAATGAAGCCCATAGTATATTGCAAATGTATATGGAATAGCGTAACACATTCCACTCAAGAAAGAAATTACCAAAAATAACATTGGCGATGGTTTAAAAAACATAAGAAGGGAAGTTACCGGCAATACTAATAAAAAATAAAAAGAAACCTTTGGTTTTCCCACCCAAAAGTTAAATTTCCCCATAAATAAAAAAGTCAAAAAAACTGACAAATTTGCAAAGGCAATTAAAAATCCTGTTAAACTAAGCGCCGTACCATATGAACTTATTAATTTTGGAAAAAGAGCCAAAACTGACGTATACAAAAGTCCTGAAAAAAACAACGTACTTCTATACACCAACCTATATTTTTTTATATTTTTCACTATCTTTTCCATTTTAAAATTGCAACACAAAAGTCTTATGTAATTTCCAAAGCTTTTATAATCATACCAAACAAAAATACTCATAGTAGTAGAAAGAAATAAACCATATCCAAATATTATTTGTGGATATTTTACAGTCATAAATGGTCCCAAAGCCATCCCAATGATATTTCCAAAACTCCACGAAAGATTAAATCTCATAACTGTTTTAGAATGTGGAAAGTTTGCTAACGATTCGCTTTTTGATATTAGTCCCTCAATTTGAGGATAAAAACTTCCAAAAAATAAGTTTGATATAACAGCTATTACTACTAAAGAAAATACACCTGATAAATTCAATGAAACAACTAAAAAGAAAAAATACAGTAAAAACTCCACTATCAATATCTTTTTATAACCAAACTTATCACCAAGATGACCTATACTAATACTAGTTATCACGTAAGAAAGTGCACCAAAAAAATTTATCATACCAATCTGAGAATATGCTAACCCCAACTTCGAACCCATTGAGTTTACATATGAAGTTATTAAATAAAACAATATAGAGAAACATACTGAAATAAAATGATATCTGTGAAATCTCATACAACTCCCCCTTCGTAATTAAAAAATTTATAGCTATCCCAATAAATCTTACAGTGATAAATATAAATTTAGAAGTCATAGTATGAAAATTATCGTTATTAATCTACTTTTTCTTACCTTTCATTATAAAAAAACCTCAATAGATTGAGAAATCATTTATGCCGTAAATAACACTAATAAAAATCTCCAATTCCGTCATAAAATTGTCACAAAATGTTTTGTTATTCTACTATAAACGATGAAATTGACAACCAATGTGCTACCAAATAATATCTAGTAAATTCTAATATTCTTAAAAAGTAATATTTTGAAGATTTTACCACAACAATCTTTTCATCATCTTATGCAAAAAATCTTCAGCCTTTATAGTAATTTTCTCCACAAATTTGTAAAAAATCTCAAGAAAATTACTACGAATGTTTTCACAGTCAACAAATGAAAAACAATTCCTTCTCGATACTAACACCTAAAACGCTTCCAGACTAGATAAAAAAAGGTAGAACCATTTTCGGTTCCACCTTTTTCTGGTAGCGGGGGCAGGATTTGAACCTGCGGCCTTTGGGTTATGAGCCCAACGAGCTTCCAGACTGCTCCACCCCGCATCGTATATAACAACACTGCTATTATTCTCAAGTGGTGCCGGGGATCGGACTCGAACCGACACGGAGGTGTAACCCCCAGCGGATTTTAAGTCCGCTGCGTCTCCCAATTCCGCCACCCCGGCGTCACCGTAATTTATTTTAACATAAAATGTAAAATAGTCAATACCTTTTGAAGAGTGTTTCAAAAAATAGGATTATATAAAACAAATCTGAGGAAAAATCAAATAAAAAAATTGAAATAGCTATATCATATTGTTCATGAAAATAAAAAATTGCTTTGAAATACTGCCAAAGCTATTTTCTATCTACAGATTATAAAAAAACACCTATAGTGCACCACGTGCTAAATTTTTAGTTTTTATCTGTAATATACATGATATCGGAAAAGTTATATTTAGTACTGTACAAAACAAACATTTAAAATCTTTTTTTTATATAATCAACAATTTCCTTTTCAGACATAACATTAAATTCATATTGTTTTTTTGAAAGTTTATAACTTTCAAAGTTTATTCTTATTCCTTTTAGACTCTCCTTCATCCACTTCCTTATTTTATTATATTCCCCATTACTAATAAATTCCCTACCATAAAATGGGGTTTTTTTCTTTGGAATCAAAGGATTAACACTTAAAGTTATTGATTTATACCCCATTTTTTTTACTTTCTCTAAAAAAGACTTTAATTCTACAAAATCAGATAATTCCTCACCTACACCAACTATATAATACATCTTTATACTGTTAAAACTTACTTTTCTTCCAATATCAAGTGCAAATAACAAATCATCCTCATCTATATCCTTCAACATTAAATTTCTAATTCTTTGTGAAACCCCTTCAGGTGCAATGGTAAAGCTTTTTTGACCACTATCTTTTAACAATCTCAACAGTCTCTCAGAGATACCATCCGCCCTCATAGATGAAACGGAAAACTTTATATTATATCCCTCTAAAATATCCAATAATTCATCCAACCATGGATAATCTGTTATTGTAGCACTAATTATTCCAATTGGATAAGTTTCATTTTTTAAAAATTCTTCTATAACATTTGGATGTACAAACTTTACCGGCTTTTTATTATACCCCATCACACAAAAATTGCATCTTCTAATACATCCCCTACCAATTTCTAGAAGCTTTTTTTCACCAAATTCGGAAAATCGTGTTACAAAATGAGAAACAGGGAGTTTTTTTCCAATATCAAAGTTTGTCACTTTATCTTCCCATTTTAATCTTTTAAAATATTCCAATCCTTCTTTCCTACTTTTTAATAAAATTCGAATTCCCTCTGAAACTTCTTTAACCTTATCTTCTAAATCTCCAACAATTATTACATCTGCAATGGGTTTAATCAACTCTTCGTTAAAAAATGTAATTGCTCCACCAATCACAATAACTGGTGAATCTTCATCTCTCTCATTGGCAAGCAATGGTATTCCAAGTTTTTTTAAAATATCCAAAATATTCTCAAAATCAAGCTCAAAATGCAGAGAAAATAACAAAATTCTATTTTCATCTAACGGTTTAAAAGATTCAACGGAATAAAATTTTCTAAACCACTTTTCATAGAAATAACGCTCTGGGTATATACCACTTTCCCAAAATAGTTGTTGCACCCAACTCCACGAAAGAGATGATGCAGCTACTGTATAATTATTTGGAAAAACTAAGGCAACCCCCTGGTTGCCCATAAATTCTTTGAATCTTTTTTCAGAATCACTAAATTTTTTAACATGTGAATATTCTAGAAAATCATCTTTTTTACGTGGCTTCCTCAACTGCTTTCCTCCTAAGATAATTTCTTGAAACTACAACCCTAACAAATTCTGCCTCAGCGACTTTTTTATTATCTTTCGTCAAAATTCCAGAAAAATATATATAATTTCCATCAATTTTCGTAACTCTAACTCCCAAAACCAATTTATCACCAACCATCACGGGAAATATTTGTTTTACCTTCACACTCAAAACAACTGAAATCAAATCTTCTGGTAATACTTCTAATAAAATTTCATATCCCACTCTTACAAATTGTTTAATAATACCGGAAGTTGAAACAAAATGATAATTTCTCATTTCATCATCTTCGTCCCAAATATAAGAATCATCGGGAACAAACTCTATAGTTTTACTTATCCCCTCTATCTTCCTCCACAACACTATCATCCCCCTTAAGTAACTTCCTTAACTCTTCTCCACTAATTTCTTCTCTTTCTAACAAAATTTGAGCAAGTTCATCTAATTTTTCTCTATGTTTATTTAATATTTCTTTTGCCCTGTTATAACATGTGTTTACGATATTTTGCACTTCACTATCAATTAATTTCGCAACTTCTTCACTGTAATTTCTCATCCTTGTAATTTCTTTCCCCAAAAATACTTCTTGTTCCGTCTTTCCCCAAGCAAGTGGTCCAAAGTTATCACTCATACCAAGTTCACAAACCATTTTTCTTGCTATTTCCGTTGCTCTCTCAATATCATTTGCTGCACCACTTGTTATATCATGAAAAACTATTTCTTCTGCCGCCCTTCCTCCCAACAAAGCTGTTATATTATCCATTAGTTCGTTTTTACTAATAAGGTACTTATCCTCTGCGGGAAGATGCAATGTAAATCCCAACGCTTTATAACCCCTAGGTATTATAGACACCTTATGAACCGGGTCAGAATTTGGTAATTCTGTTCCGACTATGGCGTGCCCTAATTCATGATACGCAACAATTTCCTTTTGCTTATTCGAAATCAATCTCGATTTTCTTGCAGGGCCAGCAATCACCCTATCAATAGCTTCTTCAAAATCATCCATAGTCATTTGTACCCTACCATCTCTTGCTGCAAGAAGTGCTGCTTCATTAACGAGATTTTCCAAATCCGCCCCAACAAATCCCGTCGTCCTTTTTGCCAAAATCTTTACATCTACATCTTCAGATATAGGTTTACCCCTAAGATGTATTTTTAAAATTTCTTCCCTTCCTTTTACATCTGGTGGGTCCACCACTACTTTTTTATCAAATCTTCCCGGTCTTAAAAGAGCGGGATCTAATATATCTGGTCTATTCGTTGCCGCCATCACGACTATTCCTTCTTTTACGTCAAACCCGTCCATTTCCACCAAAAGTTGATTTAACGTTTGCTCCCTTTCATCATGTCCACCACCAAGTCCAGCTCCCCTATGTCTTCCAACGGCATCTATTTCATCGATAAACACAATACACGGTGCATTAGATTTTGCTTGGTTAAACAAGTCCCTAACTCTTGCTGCACCTACACCAACAAATAACTCCACAAAATCAGAACCACTTATATGAAAGAAAGGCACATTTGCTTCTCCCGCTACTGCTCTTGCAAGCAATGTTTTTCCAGTTCCCGGAGGTCCAACAAGCAAAACTCCTTTAGGCATCCTTGCACCTATTTTGTTAAATTTTCCAGGATTCTTTAAAAAGTCAACTATTTCCTGTAATTCTTCAACTGCTTCGTCCACACCTGCAACATCTTTAAAGGTTATCTTTTTCTTACCTGGAACCACCTTTTCGGCTCTACTTTTGGTAAAAGTAAACGCCTGATTATTTTTTCCTCCTAATCCCTTTATTAAAAAGCTAAACATAAAAAGCATTAAAATGAAAAATAGTAAATTTCCTACAATATTAACCCAAAAAGAACTATCTACACTTTTTTCACCATTTACGATTATTCCCTTATTAACCATTTTATTAATAAGGTCCATATCGTATTTAACCCATGGCGCATAAACGTTATACCTCTTTCCAGAAATAGTTCTTAATATTACACTTCCATCATCTTTTATCGTAACTTCTGCAATATCACCGGTATCTGATTCTAGTCTTTTAACAAAATCACTATACCTCATAGATGTTTCTGAGGTATTACTGTTGAAAAACACCCCCTCAAGTATCCAAAAAATACTTAAAATTATTAAAAGCCCTACAATTATTGATCCAATTCCTTTATTCAAAATAATAAACCTCCTTTCACATTCACAGATAATCCTTCTTTAGAGACACTTTCTTTATCAACGTAAACACCTGGAACAAAAAACACCGTTTCATTATCCACAAAAACGGGTATAATTCTCCTAATAAATGATGGGATCTTTTTCCTCACAAACATTTCCTTTAACTTTTTACCCCCTTTTATCTTATCTCCAAACTCCCAATTTCTTATAACAAAAGAACTCTTATTAAATATTATACCATCTTTGTCATTTTTTCCAATTTTTATATTAAAAGGTTCTACATAAATTTCCTGTGGAGCATTTATTTCGTAACGAAATTTTCTACTTAAAAAATCACCCAAAAAACCATACCCATACGATATTTCCACTCCATAATTTCCCCAAAAACTAACTTTAAAACTTGTTTTGGAAAGATTTTTCTTCAGCCTATCAAGCTTTTCCTTATCAGGGGCAATTCCATAGTGTTTTAATGTCTGTCTTCTTACAAATTCAATTAAAACATAATCATCATCTGGTATCTTAAAAAGTATTCCATTTAAAAGTGGTACACTCTCTAAATTTATTTTTTTATCCACGAACTTTTCCAATTCCCATAAATTCTCTACAAATCTAAAAACAGCTCCTTCAAATGCCGGATTTATTTTTTTAAACTTTGGGACTATCTCATGTCTTATAAAATTTCTTGTGTATTTTACATCGTAATTTGTTTTATCTACCACAAAATCTATGTTATTTTCTTTTGCAAAAGATTCTATTTCAAATCTTGTATAAAAAAGTAAAGGTCTAATTATATCTCCACTTACAGGTTTCATTCCATAAATTCCAAATGGACCAGTCCCCCGTGAAATTCTAAAAAGTACATTTTCAACTAAATCATTCAAATTATGTGCAACTGCAATCTTTTTTACTCCTAATTTTTTCTTAAAGTTTCTCAAAATGCTATATCTTAACTTTCTTGCAGCTTCTTCAAGTGTCAATTTATTCTCTTTTGCATAACCTAATGCATCAATGCTTGATGTAAAACATGGAATATTTAACCTCTCACAAAATTTTTTCACAAAAATTACCTCATTTTTAGATTCCTTCCTTATACCATGATCAATCGTTGCACAAAAAATTTCTATTCCTATTTTTTCTTTTATCTCATTTAATATGTATAACAAAGTCATAGAATCCACACCACCTGAAACAGCAACCAAAATCTTATCATTTTCCGTGATAACACTATAATCGTTTATCTTCTCGATAAAACTCTCTATCGATAACACATTTTCACCTTCTTTTTATTTGCTAAATTCCACATTAGTAGTGTATAATAAAATTGATAAAATTAAAAGGAGGTTTTCATGTATGAAAGAATTAATAAAAAAACTTACCGAAACACATAGTCCAAGCGGTCGAGAAGAGAAAATTAGAAAAGTAATCCTCTCTGAGCTAGAAGGTTACATCGACGGTTATAAAGTAGATAAATTGGGAAATTTAATTGTCTGGAAAAACGGTTCATCTGGCAAAAAAATACTTTTAGATGCACATATGGACGAGATTGGGGTAGTAGTAACAAACATAGATGATAACGGATTTTTAAAAATTGACATGGTGGGTGGTGTATCACCTTATACGATCTTTCGTTCAAAAGTTAGATTTGGTAATGTTGTAGGTATAGTTGATGTTGAAGGAGAAACAGGTCAAATTTTAGCGGAAAACATAAAAAATATGTCCTTTGACAAAATATACGTAGATATAGGGGCAAAGTCAAAGGAAGAAGCAGAAAAAATTTGTCCTATAGGAACTTTTGGAACCTTTGATGGATACTTCGTTGAAAACGGCGATTATTTCATCTCAAAATCAATGGATGATAGAATTGGTTGCGCAGTAATAATAGAAGTGTTTAAAAAACTTAAAAATACAAAAAATTCGGTATATGGAGTATTTGCAGTGCAAGAAGAAGTTGGAATAATAGGCGCAAGAGTTGCGGGCTATGATATTGATCCAGATGTGGCTATAGCAATTGATGTTACCGCCGCAGGTGATACTCCAAAAGCAAATAAAAGAGTATCAATGAAATTGGGAAGTGGAGCATGTATAAAGGTAAAGGACGGATATTCAATTAGTGATAAAGAAATGGTAAACGTATTAAGAGATCTTGCAGAAAAATACAATATACCATATCAAATGGAAGTTTTAATTTACGGTGGAACAGATGCACGTGGATATCAAAACACAAAAGCAGGTATTCCAAGTGCAACTATTTCTATTGCCACAAGGTATATTCACACACCAAACGAAATGGTACACAAAAAGGATGTAGAAGCCACTATTGAGTTGATTTTGAAATACGTAGAGGAGGGAATTTAAGCTGCGTTCTTTTACACCCTTGGAATTAAAAATACTAAGCACTCTTATACTTATTTTATCTTTAATAACATTACTACTTCTAATATCAACTATTTATCTGTACATCAAAAAATCTTCTGTAAACGTAGATGTTGTATACATTCCAAAAAAAATTGAATTCAAAAATGTAACTGGGAGTGAAAAGCTCCCAGATTTTTCATTAGATTCCACAACTACTATGATCAAATTTGAAACATTTAATTATGATAAACTGTTAGTACATTCACTTGATATCTTAGAATACAGCACAGATGTTTCCACCTTTGTGGTAGACTCACAAAATGCCCTTAAAATAGTAAAGTTAAGTAAAAATTTTTTAATCAACAAGTTATCAGAGGATACATACTTTTTAGTAGTACCATCAAAGATAAGGCTCCCAGGTCTTCTTGCCGGAAAAAGTGTATACACAATATTCTTAAAAACAGGTGAAAATGCAGAACCTATTTTTAGAGATATTCTAAATCTAAGATCAAATGGCTTTTCATCATTTGCAATAAAATTTAAAAGGAATAATAAAATCTTCTATTCACTTTGTTTAGGCGCTTTTCCAGATATCGATTCTGCTAAAGAATATTTAAACAATTTAAACGTAAAAGAATTAAAAATATATACATATAGGCCATACGCAGGAAGAATAACACATTAAGGAGGAAGAAAATGGAGATAATTCTTGGAATCATACAAGGTCTTACCGAATTTTTACCCGTTTCAAGTTCTGGACACTTAAGTATGTTCTCAAAAATTCTAAACATAGATTCAAATTTATCTATTTTTGCACTTTTACATCTTGCAACATTAGCCGCAATTATAATTTTTGTATGGAAAGAATTATTTGAAATAATAAAAGGATTGTTTAAATTTGAAAAAAATTATATAAATCTTGTACTTAAAATTATTGTCTCTACAATACCTGCAGCAATTTTTGGTCTTTTATTTGAAAACAAAGTGGAATCTTCCATTTCAAATCTTAAAATTATCTCTTTCTTCTTTTTAGTAACGAGCGCCGCGCTTTTTATTTCCGACAAACTAAAGGGAAAGAAAAATTATTTTGAAATAACATATACCGATGCATTAACAATCGGTTTATTTCAGGCGTTGGCAATATTCCCAGGAATATCAAGAAGTGGATTCACACTATTTGGCGCATTAATGATAGGATTAAAAAGAGAATTAGCGTTAAAATATTCTTTTCTAATAAGTATTCCCGTAATATTAGGAGCTGGTATACTAGGTGTAAAAAACATGTCTATTAATACAATCTATTTAACCTCTGCGCTAGTTGCTTTCATATTCGGTTTATTTAGCTTATTTATACTTAAAAAAGCTACTATCTCAAAAAATCTTAAGATATTTTCCATATATTGTCTATTTGCATCTATTCTCTCATTTATATTAGGGGGGATTTAAATGTTCAAGATACATGCTGATCATCTTTTAACTCCAACGGGAAATACTCCAAAAAAAGGAAAAGAAATGCAAGAATTATTCGAGGCATTTGACGTAGATGTGATAATTGATCATGGGAAAATTTTGGACATAAAAAAGCACAAATCAAAATCTGATTATACAATTAATGCAAAACTTGTAACTCCCGCCTTTGTAGATGCACATACACACATTCCATTCTATGGAAAACGTGCAAATGAATTTTACATGAGAGCACGTGGGAAAACCTACTCTCAAATATTCGAAAAAGGTGGGGGAATTCACAGCAGCGTAAAGATGGTAAGAAACGCAACTGTAGATGAAATAGTAAAAGAAAACATTAAATATTTAAACCTCTTAAAACAAAACGGAATATGTGCAATTGAAGGGAAAAGTGGATACGGTCTTGAAAAAGTAAGTGAAATAAAACAGCTAAAAGCGATATCAATATTAAATGAAATACAGGATGTGAAAGTGATTCCAACATTTTTGGGGTTACATGCAATTCCAAAGGATAGTGATAAAACAGAATATATAAAAAATGTAAAAGAATGGCTAGATGATATCAAAAGTTTCACAAATACAATAGACGTATTTTGCGATAAAGGTGTGTTTCTACCGGAAGATATTGAGGAATTTTTTAATTTTGCCAAAGAAAGGGGATTTAAATTAAGATTCCATGCAGATGAAATAGCAAATGTCGGTGCAACAAAACTTGCGGTGAAGTTACATGCAGTCTCTGCAGATCATTTATTAAAAATAGATGAAGAAGAAATAGCTTTACTTTCAAAATCAAATACAGTTGCAACATTAATGCCAGGCACAAGTTTCTACCTTGGTGAAACATTTGCAAATGCAAGAAAAATCATTGATAAAGGTGCGGCAGTTGCTTTAGGCTCTGATTTTAATCCCGGTTCATGTCCAATCTTTTCACCATCGTTTGTTATGCATCTTGCCATAAGATTTTTAAAAATGGAACCAGAAGAAATCTTAACGGCTTACACCTTAAACGCTGCACATGTGCTTGGAATTGAAAATGGAAAAATAGAGCCAGGATTTCAATGTGATATTGCCCTTTGGAACACAAATGAATTTTTGGATATTCCCTATATGTTTGATCAAAACTTTCTAAGAGGTATTATAATCAACGGAAAGGTGACTATGTATGAAGTTTTTTAAACGTGCAGACATTGTTTTAATCCTTATAATAGTCCTTTTTTCCGTAATATTTTTTCCAAAAGTTAGTAAAAATTCCATTTTCGTGGTAAAAGTTAACGGAGAACTCTATTTAAAACTAACAAAACCCGGAGCATACAAAATAAAAGATAACAATGGAAAAGTCCTTTCAATTGTACACTTTGACGGCGAAAAAGCTTGGATAACAGATTCAACTTGTCCTTTAAAGATTTGCGAAAAAACTGGTAAAATAGACAAAGGAGGAAAAATAATTTGTGTTCCAAACAAGATAGTCGTAGAATCGAAAGAACAAGAATTACAAACCTGGTAATATACGCCCTTTTGGTGTCAATATCTTCCGTAATGTTTGTTATAGAAAAATACATTCCATATCCTGTACCTGCTGGAAAATGGGGGTTTTCCAATTTTGTAATATTATACACTGTATTAAACATTGGCTTTAAAGGTGGAGTGTTAGTAGGTACTTTAAAAACATTAATTGGAAGTATATTTACCGGAACAATATTTACCCCTCCTTTCTTTATGGGGTTTTTTGGTATAATCGCAGCTGTGACCTTTCAATGGTTATTTTCAAAATTAAATTTTTTTGGATACATTGGAATAAGCGTTATAGGTATGATTGCAAATAACTTTACACAAGTCTTAGTTGGAAGTATAATCATAAGGAGTAACTCTATATTTTCTTTTTTACCACTAATGATTGGACTTGGCATTATTTCTGCAATAATTAATGCCATCCTTGCACAAAAAATGGAGGAGATATTTAATGAATCTAATTTTGGCAACAACATCTCCTAGAAGAATAGACATATTCAAAATGCTAAATATCACGTTCAAAGTGATACCACCAAATATAAACGAAAACATAAATGAAAAAAATCCAGAAGAATTGGTAAAAAAACTTTCACTCATTAAAGCAAAAAGTATTAAAGAAAAAGGTATAATAATTGCAGCAGATACAATTGTCTACTTTAATGGCAAAATTTTTGGAAAACCTAAAGATTACGATGAAGCATACAATATGCTTAAAACTCTTTCAGCAAATTGGCATACAGTATACACTGGAGTAACCATTCTAACAGAAAATGAAACAATCACATTTTGTGAAAAAACAAATGTGAAATTTAAACCTTTAACTGATGAATTGATAAAATACTATATAAATACGTCAAAGCCATTTGATAAAGCAGGTGCATATGGTATCCAAGAGCTTGGTGCTATACTTGTAGAAAAAATAGAGGGGGATTTTTACAACGTTATGGGATTTCCAATTTCAAAAGTCTGGGATATCTTGTGGGATAGGGGGATAATAAATGCTTCCACGGGAAAAACTTCTGGTGGATGGTGCGGAAAAACTTTCTAATTATGAACTAATATCCATTCTAATTAGAACTGGAACAAAAGATAAAAACGTATTTGAACTTTCAAAAAAATTACTCGAATATTTTGACAACAGTCTTCTAAAATTAAGCAAAGCAAGTATAGAAGATTTATGTAATGTAAAAGGACTTGGCAAGGCAAAAGCTGCTACAATATTTGCAGCAATCGAACTCTCAAAAAGACTTTTAAATGAAGAAAGAAAAGGAAAAACATTAAATTCACCTGAATTAGTATACGAATATTGCAAAGATATGAAACAATACGATCAAGAAGTGGTAAGGGTAATAATGCTCAACTCTAAACTTTCAGAAATTACTTCAAAAGATATAACAATCGGACTTATAGACACAAGTCTTGCACATCCCAGGGAAATTTATAGAGAAGCTATTAAAAACTCCGCAGCATACATCATTCTAGTACACAACCACCCATCTGGAGATGTAAAGCCAAGTAAAAATGACAAAGATTTAACTTTTAAAATTAAGGAAGCAGGGGAAATAATAGGTATAAAGTTGCTTGACCATATAATTGTTGGAAATGGATTTTACAGTTTTAAAAAAAATAAATTACTTTAAGGGGTGTCAAAATGGAAAAAGAAGATAAACTAAAAAATATTTTAGAACTCAAAAAAAAATTGGAAAAGGAATTAGTAAAAACTGGGAAAAAGAAAAAAGAAAAGATTAAAAATAATCCTAAAAGCGGCAAAGATATAAAAAAATTAAAAGAAAAACTTATAAAAAAAGCAAACATTTCAAAAGAAGATAGCTACACTATTTTCGATATCAATAAGCAAGATTATGATGCAAGTATTGAAGAAATAATCAACACTTTAAGAAAATTTTCCACCACCGACAAAATATTTCTTGCATTAATAAACATTTTAGAGGGAAATTTCGATGAAGCTAGCAAGTTTTTAAACCAAAATACGGTAATTTCAAAATACAACTTGCTACTTACAAAACTCTATAAAAAGCAAAACATATCAAACGAAATCGTCGAATTTATCAAAAACAATACGCATTCCATATACCCTTATCTATTACTTTTGGAGTATTACATTGCAAATGGATTATCCAAAAACTTTTCAAAAATATTATCTCAACTCTCAAATATAGATAGCTTTTTTAAAATTATCCTCGATGCCTATATGGGGAACCAAATAGATACAAATACCTTAAAAAACATAATTAAAACAAAAGTTTTTCCGTCTCTCACTCTATTTTTCATCAAAAAGAAAAACTTTGAATCAGAAAACACCAAAAGTTTTTGTCTAAACACAAACTACAGTTTAATTGAAGGAAAGATACCACCAAACAGACCATACTGTATAAAATCAGTTTTTGCAAATACCGCCTGGGCACTATTAAATGGCCGTGAAATAAATCTCAATAACCTAAAAAGGTTCGAAAAAACCCCAGAATATAATCTATTTTTTGGTTTCTTCTATTACAACAACAACTTGTTTGAAAAATCAAAGATATTTTTTAGTAAATTTGAAAATCAAGTGGAAAAATACGAAATTAAACTACTTTTTAAGAAAGAAACGTTTGTTGGTTTAAAGCAATTTTATTATATTCCCAGAGGTTATCAAAAAAAATTGAGTGGAAACATATTCGACATTATCCACCAAAATCCAGAGTACGACTTCTACGTTGAATACTTTGATCCAGAAGTTGTTAGGTTATTATTTTCGGAAAAACATTGTAAACTAATATACGGTGATTAATATGAAAAAGATAATATTAATTCTTCAATTGATTTCTATAGTTGCATTTTCAAAATTTTCATTTTTTACCACAAACTATATCGAAAATTTAGAAAATGGGTTACAAATAAACCTAAGTTATGCGTTTGGAAACTGGCAGAAAAGTTATATTCTAAAAGGCGATGGACCTGGGAGGGCTTTAAATCCTGCAGAAAGCGGATTTTATATCTTTGAAAAAATCCCTCCCTATCTAAATTTTGAGATTTTATTTCAAAATAATAATTTTGTGCTCTATACCAATATACCATTTTCCAAAGAAACAACTGTAAAAATTAAAGATCCTTTCTTAAATTTTTCATTTACATCTTTTGATATGAACGGGCCTGAAAACTTTTTACTTGGATATCTAAAAAAAGATCTATTTATAGGCATCGGAAGATATCCCATTAAATGGGGGGATTCAAAATATCCCATTACAATATCAGATACTACTTTCCAAGATAATCTTACAATTTCAAAAAAATTTGAAAATTTCACTTATACTTACCATTTTATTTCTTCTTTTCCACTTCTAACAAAAGAAGAAAAGCACATTCAAGAAAACTACTACGAAAAACACACACCAAACTTATATTTTTTTGAACCATTTAAAACTATTGTCGCACACAGATTTGAGTTCTTCTTAGATGATTTTAGAATAGCAATAGGTGAGTTAAACGTAGTAGGTGGAAAAGCACCAGATTTAATTGATTTAAATCCACTAATGTTTTTTCACAACACATATGGCGAAGGCTATTCAAACGTCTTATCATCTGTAGATTTTTCGTATAGTTTTAAAAACCTTAAAATATTTGGAGAATTTGCACTTGACGACTATATAACCCCAACAGAAACAGAAGATTACAAACCCAATGCATACGGATATAATTTAGGTATTGAATTTAATCTTGATAATTTTAATATTTGGTTTGAATACGATTTTACAAGCGAGTGGATGTATATTACAAATTACCTTCCGTATTTAAGGATAAACGTAAGACATTTTTATCTTGATAACAATAACAGTCCTGGGAGGGCACTTGCAGATTTTCCACTTGGATTCAGATATGGTCCAGACGCAACAATGGTCTCCATGGGTGGAAATTACAAAATAGAAAATTTAAAAATTTCATTTACATATAATTTTCTTGTCAAAGGTACGGTAAATGATGATGGAAAAATAAGATGGAAGTGGTTTTGGGATGCATGGAATGAAAATGTGTCACCACAAGGTATAAAAATAGAAAAATCAACTGATTTGATGTATAATATTATTGACCTTTTAGTTGTATACAACTTTTTTAAATTTAACATCTTTAAAGTAAACGACAATATACTATTTATTTTTAGTACAGAGGTGAAAATATAATGTTTACAGTGGCATTTTATGTATTAAATATACTAATCTCTTTGATAATAGTACTCTATGGAAAATACAAAAATGAAAAGAGAACAAATTACCTTCACGAAAATAGAAATCCAGATTACAATCCGCTAGTTTCTGTTATAATCCCATGCTATAACGAAGAGGAGGTAATTGAGAACACAATAAAAACTGTAGCAGACAGTAGCTACAAGAATATTGAAATAATAGTGATAGATGATAATTCTAAGGACAAGACATATGAGCTTGCAAAAAAACTCGAAACAAAATACAAAAATTTAAAAGTTATAAAAAAGAAGGGAGAAAAAGGAAAACCACAATCTATAAACGAAGCAATGAAAATCGCAAAAGGTGATATTATACTATTCATAGACGCTGATGCAAGAATTCCAAAAAATTACATTTCATCCCATATCTTTTGCTTTTCAAATCCAAAAGTGGAAATGATCTTTACAAACTTCGAAGCATACAATTTCAAATTTAAACCCGTATTCATTATTCAAGAAATTTATTTCAATTTTGTAAAAACTATTTTCTATTCAAATATAATAGTTAGAATGATATTTATGGGAAATGGTGTCTTCTTTAAAAGAAGTCTTCTTGAAAAAATACTTCCTATTGATCCGAAAACATTAGTTGATGACTTTAGCATGGCCACAAAATTGTCAAAACTAAAAGTAAAAGAATATTATTCTACTTATCCCTATATAAATATCCAATTTGCAACAAATTTCAAAGATTTATGGAAACAACATAAAAGATGGTATATAGGTGGATTTAGAGAAATGTTTCAACGTATAAAAGAGGGAAATTTTTCATTTTTATTCTATTACATGTTGGTAGGATTTATAATTTTCTTACCATTTATATCCATAGTATTAGATATGTTTTTTCACATTGGAATGTTAAAATTTGTTCTAGGATTAATAATTTCAGTATTTATTTTGATGTGGGTTAGTTCTCTTGATAGTAGACAATTTGGTTTTTTCTCACTTGTTTATTCTTTCTTTTACGTACCCATTTTAATGATTTTCGAACTCTTAGTGCTAATTTACAGTTATATTATAGGTCCGTTTAATAAAAAAATTCAGTGGTATAAAGTAAAGAGGGAAAAACTTTAATGAAACTTATGAAAATTTCTGTTGTAATTCCCGTTTTAAACGAAGAAACAACCCTTGAAAATACGTTAAAAAGCATCAAAAATCAAACGTATAAGAATTTTGAAATTATAGTTGTAGATAACGGAAGTACAGATAAATCCGTAGTGATTGCGAAAAAATACACACAAAATGTACTTTTTGAGAAAAAAAAGGGCCCAATAAATGCAATAGTAAAAGGGTTCAAATATGCAACTGGAGATATATTGATAACATGCGATGCAGACTCTATATATCCAAAAGATTATTTTGAAAAAATTGTAAAAAAATTCAAAAAGAAGAAAAATCTTTGTGCAATCTATGGACCTTTTCTATTTATCGAAAACAACAAATTCTCAAACTTTTTTGTGTGGCTCTTTTACATAACATCAGATTTTCTTTCAAAAATATTCACAAAGACATATATAGTAGGTGCCGCTAACTTTGCAATAAAAAAAGAGTGCTATCTAAAATCAGGTGGATACGATACCACAAATAATTTAGCATCAAAAGATTTTCGTCTTGCAAAAAAATTATCCCACCTTGGTAAGGTCTCATTTTCTCCTTTTCTTCTAGTTCTAACATCGAATAGAAGATTTAAAAAAGAAGGATTATTAAAAAGCTTAAAAAAAGCTTTTGCCTTATGGGCAGATGTGGCTTTCAATATCAACAAGATAACCTACAGCACTTATTACACAAAAGAATATTACAGGAGGAAGAATGAAAAAGAAAAATAAAATTATTATCGGAATTATTTTATCCATTATTATATCCGGAGTTATCTTGCTCTTTTACAGTTTTTCATTAAACAAAAACATAATAAAAACGATATTTTTTTCGATTAATTACAAAGAATTTTTATGTGCAATTATTCTCGTATTACTGAGCTTTATACTAGACGGCATTAAGCATTATATTGTTTTTAAAACCTTAAATCAAAAAATAAACCTAATATCTTCGATAAACTCATGTTTTGTTACGGGATATTTCTCATCAGTTACACCTTTTTCAATGGGTGGTCAACCTTTTCAAATATACTACTTAAACAAGCATGGGGTTGATTCAGCATATGCTACACAGATCGTATTTCTAAGACTATTTGAAATGATCTCATTAATGTTCTTTATTGATTTAAACTATATTGTTTTTTTATCTAATAAAATTTACGGTATTTCAAATAAAATTATATTTTTAGGATTAATACTGACACTTGCATCCTCAATTGCAATACTTTTTGGAATAGTTTTTCCAAAAACATTTATAAAACTTCTACATACTTTTAAGAAGTGGAATTTTCTTTCAAAAATAGTTAATTTTGAAAGACTGGAAAATTGGTTTCACAAGCTTGATATGGTAATAAAAAAAATATTTAACGAACATAAAAAGTTAATATTAGTGGACTTTATAATGATGTTTTTACTATTAATTTTTCAAAGTTATGTTTTTTACTACTCCATATCAATATTTACAAATATGAATTTAAGCTTTTTTAAGTTTTTTTCCATAACAAACATAGTAAACGCTGTGGCATTTTTGGTTCCAACACCTGGTGCTAGTGGAAGCTTTGAAATAGTGTATACCAATGTTTTATCCGAATTTGCTACAGATAAAGAAGCTATTATTAAAGGCGTATTATTTTATAGATTCCTCTCATATTACCTTCTAATAATAATAGGAACAATTATTTTAATACCTTTAATAAAAAAGAAAACAAACTAATTTTTATTCACTCCATTTAAGAAAATAAACACACTTACAAACCATGAAACTACCAATCCTATTACAACAAGTTCACCGAATTCCTTTAACAATTCGCCTTGTGCAAGCAGAAAACTACCAAACGCTATAACAGTAGTTAAAACAGATACAGTAACGGCTTTTTCCGTTTTCATTATGCTTTCCTTCCCATAAAAAACACTGTGAGACAAATGAACCATACTATCCACACCAATTCCTAAGAAAATGGGAATAATAAGTAAATTCAAAAACGTCAATTCTATTCTAAAAATCAAATATCCTATTCCAATTGTAGACAAAATGGATAATATAACATAAAAAGTTATTTTTAATGATTTTTTTAAACTTTTTTGATCAACAAACAATGTAAATATAATAGCCAAAAAGACAAAGTACACCGCATTTTTTGTAGAATCAACTAAATATACCATAACTTTGTAAAATAATGCAGGATATCCAAAAACCTTTTCTTTTTTTAACTCGTTATCAAATATTTTCTTTAAATTGTTATTTTCCCACAAATTGGGCTTTTCTTTTGCATACAATAAAAAGTATCTGTTACCATTTGTATCGTAAAAAAACAACGCTGGAATATCCTTTTCTATACTAGAAACAACATCTTCAAACGTTTTTGCAGATTGCAAAAGTCCCAAAGTTTCAATTAAACTATTGTACAAACCATACTTCTTAAAGACTATATCAAGTATAGGCTCACTAACTATCTGATTTATCTTCCAATAAAATGCCGGACTTATTTCTTTTAACCTCTCAGGATCATTCATAAATGATAAAATGGAAAATGTGTTAGAAAAATATCTTGAATTTTCTATCTTTTTCTTTATGTTCTTCAACGATTCAAAATCTCTTGCACCCAGCACTATCTGACCTATTCCAAATTCTCCAAACTTTTCTTCTGCAAGTTTTAAAGCTATGTTAAATTCTGAGTTCTTGGGGACAAGTCCGGGAGGAGTATACGAAAAGTTTTTAAAGGCAAAATATGCTCCAAAACTCGTAACAATAACCACACCCCAAACAAAAAAAGTTATAGGTTTAAACCTTCTTGTTAATTCCAAAAATTTGGAAAAATACTCTTTTTTTGGAACTTTAATTCTGTCAAAGAATCTCGAATACAGCGCAGGAATTAAAAAATTCATAAACGTATAAAATACCAATACACCTATTCCGGAAGAAATACCCATTTCTTTTAGTGGACGAGATGGACTTAATGCAAGCGCAAATAAAGAAATAGAAGTTGTAATTGCAGAAATAAACGAAGGTATAAAATTTTCTTTAATAGCTTCAATTATACTTTGCGATGATTTCCCATACAATCTTAAATTTTCATGAATTTTAGCGGTTATATGTATTCCATAATCTATACCAAGTCCCAATAACATTGCATTAACAAAGGATGTAACTATATTTATCTCTTTAAACAAAAACACAATTATCCCCAAACTCGTTCCCATAGCAAGAATCATAACGTATAACAAAAAAAACATAGTACTTGTGCTCCCATACGAAATTAAAAGCAAAATGGAAATCCCTACTAAAGATACCAAAGTAGTAATTTGAAAATCCTTTGACACTTGTAAATTGCCCGTATAATTACTCATTGCTGAACCACTAAAGAGTATATTCACACCAAACTTTTCAGATATATCATAGGAAATTTTCTTTAACTTGGGGATTGCCTCACTTAAAAATTTAACATCCGTTACAGGTTTAACCATTGAGAAATTCATTAACATTAGAGTTTTATCATCGGAAATAAGATAATATTTTTTTATTCCACTTCTTGAAAAAAAATCATCTGCAAAATTAGATACCGCAGAAATTGCACTTCCTAAATTCCTCCAAAATCTAAAATCAATCACAGAACGTGGTTCTACATTTACAACTGCATTGTAATAACCAATTATACTGTCAATACTGTTCTCATCCACGGTAAAAATCCCATATTTTATAAGATTTTCCGGATTGTCAAATGCCTCTGCTTTTAATATGTAACTTGTCTTTTCAAATTTATCTTTCATTTCATATGCAAGTTTACCGGCATTTACACCATTATTTAATTCAATGACTATCAACAAAGTGTTTGAAATCACCTTTTCTTTTGTAAACTTAACTAAATCTTGAAACTCCTTTATATTTTTTGGTGCAAGTTCTGTAAGTTCTGCATTCACCTTTAAATTTATAAAACTATACACGCCAAGAAATAATCCAAAAACCGAAAAAACAATTATTATCAACCTTGAATGATTTATTAAAAACTTTCCAAGGCGTTCTATCAATCATCTCACCCCCATAATAAACACATAGAACGCAAAAAGCCTTAAAATTGCAACTTTTTTTCTATTTTCAAAATCTAATTTTCTAAAATTTGAAATCAAAAAACAAAAAAGAAAAGAAAATCTAGAATCTACGGAGATATGGAAGAACACATTTATTAAAAATATTAGGTAAACAAAAACAGGAACAAATGCATAAAACCAAAAACGGGATAATTCATTAAAAAGAAAGTTTTTTCCATCTAAAGAAGCAATTATACTAAAGACGAGAAAATATATCGCAAAAAATCCCAAAACAAAAGAAGATAGTGTAAATTTTTCAACATGTAATACAAATGAAGAAAGCACATACACAACCAAAAATTCAAAAAAAACCAATATACTTCTAATCATATTTAACAACCCCATATTTTTTCAAAAGTTCTTCTTCAATCTTATTTTTTACATCAAAATTCACACTTTCACCCTTTAACACTTTAATAACTGCTTCTCCAAAGGATAAATTACTTTCACCTTTTCTTATATGTGGAACATAGTAAAACACAAATCTATCGTAAATTAAAGCCTCAAAAAATATACTCCCCCACCAATATTTCCTTAACACATATTTTTTTCTATAATCTACTTTAAAGATTTTAAAATAATATTCCACGCTATCCAAAACTTTTTTACTTTCAACTAAAAAAGGGGAATCACCGTATATCAAGTTTTCGGAAAGTATTTTTTGCATTATTAACATGTTTTTAAATTTTCTTACATAATCAAAGTAAGGATTAACAAATAAGACAAAAGGTGGAGATTGTATTTCTACAATCTCCGAATTTAAGTTCTTTACAACCAAAAAAGAAAGTAAAACAACAACATTAACAAGCAAAATTAAAAGCGAAATAAATGCAATTCTCATTTTTGTTCAAGAAAGTACTGTATTGCCCTCTTAATATAAGGATCATCTATATCCACCTTGGTAAACTCTTTTGTATAATCCACCACTTCTTCTTTGTGTTCTAACCTTGTCGCTTCATCGGTTATATATATATTAGGTTCAATCCCCACTCTATGAATATCTTTTCCGCTTGGTGTTTTGTAGTGTGCTATCGTAATAAACGCAACGCCGCCATTGCTTAATGGGAAGCCCTGTTGAACTGATCCTTTACCAAATGTCTTTTTCCCAATTACAACCGCTCTATTATTTTCTTTAAGTGCACCTGTTACTATTTCAGATGCCGATGCTGAACCTCCATTAACCAATACAACCATAGGTACTCTTGGGAAATTATTACCTTCACTCAAATATCTTTCAATTTTTCCAACCCTTGGTTCAACCGTCACAATTAACTTTTCTTTATCTAAGAACATACTTGCAACATCTATCGCACTATCCAAGTAACCTCCAGGATTATCCCTTAAATCTAGTATTAAAGCTGTAACTCCCTTATCATATATCTTTTTCAAAGCCTCTTCTAACTTTTTAGAAGAAGGTTGATTAAATTGTGTAAGTCTTACATAACCTATTCTTCCCATCTCTGTTTCGACAAATCCATACTTTACAGGAGTAATTTTTATTATCTCTCTAACAATATCAAATTCTAAAACTTCTTCTCCTCTCAACACTGTAAGCTTTACCTTGGTGCCTGGCTCTCCTCTCATCATATTAACTGCATCCATGTATGAAACGTCCTTTACAGGCGTTCCATCTATACTAATAATTAAATCACCTGACTTTAAACCAACTCTCCACGCAGGAGTACCATACATCGGACTAATTATTTTTATCGCCATGGATTTTGGATCATAAGTAACTTCTATCCCCAAGCCTCCATACTCACCTTTATTCTCAATTTCTCTTTCTTTGTAAACTTCACTGTTGTAATAATAACTAAAATCATCCCCCAATCCCTTTATTAATCCATCAATACCTAAATCAATTACTTTGTTCACATCTACGTTGTTCATATCGTAATAATAATTTAAAATATAATACAAAGTTTCGGCAAGAGGTGTTAAACGTTCTTGAAACGTCTTTTCAGTTGCTCCACTTAAAAAAATAGAACCTATAAACAAACCAATAAGAACAAGGGTAATTGTAATATAATTTTTCTTATTCACCAAAAACACCTCCCATTTTTCTCAAAACCTTAGTTGCAAAAACAAGGTAAGTAGTATGTGCTACCATCCTATCAAAAGGCCTTAGCCTCTCCGGATTTGGTTTAAACCTTCTCATTAAATTTTCCCATACTTCAACATCTATAAAAGGATATTCATACAACCTTTCGAGAACTTGTTGGACTTGATTGGTTGTAGGGCAAATTATACCTATCTTCCCTCCACCTTTTAGTGCTTGCCAACATTGCTGGATATAGTTATATGGATCGGGAACATCTAACAACAAAGCATCTATATTCATTTCGTCAAATCCTTGAGCAATATCTCGTAACTTTAACTCAACAAATTTATCCAAGTTCCAGCCTTCCAAATTTTTCTTTGCAAGGTTATAAAAATCCTCTCTTCTTTCATAACCGTAAACCTTTCCTTTGTTTCCCACAATCCTTGCAAAAGCACCACACATTGCGCCACTTCCAACACCAGTGTCTATAACTCTACTACCAGGTTTTATATCCAGTTTGAATAATATGTAGGATGCATCTTTAGGATAAACTATTTGCGTTCTCCTCTTCATATTAAATATCAAATCTATATATGTAGGGGGTAATATATAAAAGGTCCTTTCCTTTTTTCCAAAAGAAATGAGATCTCCATATTCTTTTCCTATCAAATCATCCATATTAACATGTCCTAAATGTGTACCTTTTTTCTTTCCCTTTTCCACCGTTATAATAATCTTACTACCATCTTCCCCGTATAATAAAACTTTATCTCCTTCTTTAACCAAGACTTTTCCTCCTCTTTAAAACCTATATCCTATTTCAATAGGTATCGTTTGAATTTTTTCCTCTTTTACGTACAAAACAGAATAAGAAAATGAGACAAAAAAGCTTTTAAAATAATACCTTACTCCTGCCAAAACCACATATCCAAGTGAATCAAGGGAAAAACCAAGTATCGCTCCACCTTTTCCGTATATAGCAAATTCTCCAAAGGAAGTTTTTCTAATGTACTTTCCATAATTTTCAAATGAAAAACTATTCATCAGATACTGCATAGAAAAACCAAATTCCGTATTGTTGTTCATCGAAATAGGAAAACCAATACCTATTGAATAAAAGCTATTATCAGTTCCGTCGAATGTAAAATTCCAACTTCCATAAAACTCAATTGCAAACAAAGATATAGAAACCATCATTAATAAAATAACTGTTTTTTTCATAATTTATCCCCCTATTTCGTTTTTCAACTGATTTAATTTTTCTAAATCAATGTACAACCTTTCCAATGTCTTATCCCCAACCTTTATCTTTATTGATGACTTCGTAATAGTTGGAAGTTCCCTTATTCTCACACTAAATTTACCCAAAGCATCAAATAACTTAGCCAAAGCAGGCTTCGTCAAAGTTGTTTCAGGTCTAAATATTTTCACCACATTATCTAATGTAAAATAATCAAACAATTTCAACCCTCTAGAAGTCATTCTTTGCAAAAACTCTCCAAAATTTGTAGAATTAAACCCATATTTCTTAGAAAGTTCCAATACTCTCCCTGATTCCAATATTGCATAATAACTATACACTGCATTTGTATTAAACATATCTTTCAAGATTTCCAAGGATAACACTGGACTTGAAAAATTTATCTCTTTGCTAAATTCAGGGTGGTACATGTGATTTTTTACCTTAATTATATTCACCATCCTCATGGTTTTATCAACCACTATATAATAACCTTCACTATTTTCTTTATCAATAAACAAATATTGAGTTTTTGTTTCACCATTAAACTCTGGACTATTTTTCACGGTAAATACTTTCCAAAAGAAAAATCCAAAAATAACCAACAATACAAAGACTATCAAAAGCGTAATCCAAATTCCCACTGAATTTCTCCTTCTCCTTCTCATTTTAATCCTCCTTTTCTTTTACTTATCAAATAATTCCAACATTCAACACTCTCTTTTAAAATGAACAAATTTCTAGAAAGTGCATACATTATCTTATTTTTCATAACTTCAAAAAAAGCCATATTCAAATCTTTATAGGCAACTTCTCTTAAATAAGAAACCTTTGGATAATTTCTTGTCTCTTCCAATGAATCTGCAAGAAAAAGCAGTTTCCCATACACTCCAAAACTTTTAAACCCGGAAGTATGATATCTAACGGCGTTTAAAATATCTTCATCAACAATTTTAAATCTAAATTTAATGTATTCTGCGGCAATTTTCCCGTGTAACAAAATAGGATGCATCCTGTCTTCTAAAGTTATATCTATTCCATACGCCTTTGACATTTTTAACAATTTTTCCTCTGGTAAATCTCTGAACACATCGTGAATATAACCCAAGAATTCTGCAATCCTTGTATCTAATCCATGTATTTTTGCAAGGGTAGAGGCAAATTTTGCCGTTCCTAATACATGCGGTAACCTTTCTTTATTTACCAAAATTTGCACTATTTTATTTACCTCATCCAAATCGTAATTCGTTATCAATCATACACCTCCTTGTAAACATTTTCAACCGTGTATTTTCTCTCCAAATATTCTATCAGAGACTCTTGAGTTCTAAAGGTAGACGACTTATCTAAACTAACAAATGCTATTCCTAAGGTTAAAATTTCTTTTGAATTTTGATTAGCCAATTCAATTGCAGAAATATTATACTTTGATCTTATTTCACTAAGAAGTCTTTTAACAATAGAGCGCTTTTCCTTTAGAGAATTTATGCCAAAAAGTTTTATATCAATTTCCAAAAAACTTACCGGCATTTTACAACTCCTCGACTGTAAAATTATTATTTGTATAGATACAAATTTCACTTGCAATTTTTATAGACTCAAGCGCAATTTCCTTAGCTGACAAATCCGTATGTCTTAAAAGAGCCCTTCCCGCAGCCATGGCATAAGGCGAACCAGAACCTATAGAAGCAATATCATCTTCTGGTTGAATTACCTCCCCTGTACCAGAAATTATAAAGGTATATTTTTTATCAGCAACTAAAAGTAGAGCTTCTAATCTTCGTAGCACCCTATCAGTTCTCCAGTCCTTCGCAAGTTCCACTGCTGCTTTTAATAAATTTCCTCCCCATTCTCTATACTTTGTCTCAAATCTATCAAAAAGTGCCATTGCATCCGCCACTGATCCTGCAAATCCCGCTAAAACATTTCCATCACCCATTTTTCTCACTTTCTTTGCATTTCCCTTCATTATAGTACTTCCATACGTAACCTGTCCATCTGATACCATCACTACAGAATCACCTTTTCTTACACATACCACCGTTGTAGATCTCCACCTCATAACTGCACCTCCATACCGGCTTTCTTTAATCTATTCATCACCGAAAATAATATTCCTTTTTCTTCAAGTTTTTCAACATATGCAACATTAAATTTAGTTTTATCAAATTCCCTCAAAATCCTAAACAAATTTTGAGCTATCGTGTATGGATTTTCAAGGGTTCCCAATACAATTACCCTATCACGTGGATAAAAATCTTTATGATCCACTGGACATAAAATAACACCATTTTCTTTCTCCACAAACTTTTTTATCTTTTCTCTAATACTCAAACCAAAAATATAAACGGGCTTTTCAGGAGCATAATGTCTATACTTCATACCAGGAGCCTTCGGGTTTGTAACAGCCCTTGCATCTCTAACAAAATCAGGTACAACAATTTCTCCAAAAATCTCTTCTAACTTTTCGATTGTAACAGGCCCAGGTCTCAAAATCACAGGTCTATCCCCAGTAAGATCTATTATCGTTGATTCAATTCCAAATGGTGTTTCTCCTGCATCAATTATACATTCTACTCTCCCGTATAAATCCTCAATAACGGCATTCGCATCGGTAGGGCTGGGTTTTCCCGAAAGGTTTGCACTAGGTGCGGCAATTGGCCCAGCACATAAACAAAGTTTCTCAGCAACAGGATGTGCGGGAATTCTAATTCCCACTGTTTCAAGTCCAGCAGTTACATTATCTGGAAGCTGCATCCTTTTTTTTACAACAAAAGTAATAGGTCCAGGAGTTATATCCTCAATTATAGTCCTATATTTTTCGTCTACTTTTCCTATTTTATACAACATATCAACAGAATTAACATGAACTATTAAAGGATTATCTTTTGCACGTCCCTTAACTTCAAAAATTCTATCAACTGCCTTTTCATTAAAAACACTTGCTCCCAAACCATAGACTGTCTCAGTTGGAAAGGCAACTAACCCTCCTGTTCTAATCACCTTACAAGGATATGAAATGTTTATTTCAACCGATGATTCTATCTTTAAGACTTTAGTTTCCACTTTTTCTCCTCCACAAAAAGTTAAAAACTTCTAAATACTTCTTAGCTAAAGTTTTTGAAATATAACATATTTCGTAGTTTCTATTTAAACCATTTCTAGTAAAATTTGCAGAACCCAAAAAAACGTAATTATCCACTATCACAAACTTATGATGCAACATTCTATCTTTAATAATCTTTATAAACCTGTACGGATAATCAAAAAGTGCATACCTTTCAAACCAACTATCTGTAATTATTTTCACATCCACACCTTTTGATTCTTTATACTTCAACATTGCCAAAATTTTTGGATTAGTAAACGCATATACACACAAATATATCCTTTTTCTTGCACCTTGCATTAATTTTAACAAAATTCTTTCCACATCATCGTATCCTACCACCAAAAAATCATCTAAACTAATTATAACCCCTTCATTCCAAAGTTTCAAAAATAATTTTTTAAACTCAATAACATAATTATCAAAAAACAACATATCGTTAAATCCTTCAACCAAGCCACTTTCGGTAAAATTTGCAGAACCAAACAAAACTCCATTTTCATTTACCATAAACTTTGCATGGTGCAAGGAACTTTCATAATCTTTCAACACTGGACTCTCTAACTTTGCATTCGGTACTTCCAAAATCACCCTTACATCTACACCTTTTTTATACAATTTGTTTATTGCATCTATCACTTCATTTTTATCTATACTAAACGATGAAACGTACAAAAATTGCCTTGAATTGTTTACAAAATTAACCACTACATCTGTTAAATCACAAAATTCAGTAAAATACACTTCTACTGACAAGACAACAATGGTGAAAAGTAAAAGCACCAAACTACCTAGTTTCATCTTTCCCAACCTTCAAAAGTGCAAGGAACGCCTCTTGCGGAATAGAAACATTACCAATCTCTCTTAATCTCTTCTTTCCTTCCTTTTGTTTCTGCAAAAGTTTCATTTTTCTTGTTACATCTCCACCATAACACTTGGCAAGCACATCTTTTCTCAAAGCCTTTATAGTTGATCTAGCAATTATCCTTCCTCCCGCTTTAGCTTGTATTGGAATCTCAAATTGATGTTGAGGAATAAGCTCTGCAAGTTTATCCACTAATTTTCTTGCAGTGGCATATGCTTTATCTTTATGAGCAATTATCGATAAAGCATCAACAGGTTCCTTATTCACCAAAACAGTAACCTTTACAAGTTCACTCTTTCTATACCCAATAAGTTCATAATCCATTGATGCATAACCTCTACTTAAAGCCTTCATTTTATCAAAAAAGTCGAAAATAATCTCCGATAGCGGTACCTCAAAATTTAAAACCACCCTCTCAAACCCCGCATTCTCCGTACTTATCATAGTACCTCTTTTTTCATTTTGAACTAGATTCATTAATTTCCCCAAATATTCAGGAGGCGTAATTATAGAAAGTTTTACGTATGGTTCATAAACCTCTTGAATTTCCGATTCATTTGGGAACTTTGCAGGATCGTTAATTATCAATTCTTCACCGTTTTTCAAAATTACTTTATACTCAACATTTGGAGCAGTCAAAATCACCGTCATTTCAAATTCTCTTTCCAACCTTTCCTTTACCACATCCATATGCAAAAGTCCCAAAAAACCACACCTAAACCCAAATCCCAACGCCGGAGAATGATCTGGGAAAAAAGTTAAGGCTGAATCGTTTAATTTTAACTTTTCGAGGGCTTTCCTCAGTTCTTCATAGTACTCTGGAACACCTGGATACATTCCGGCAAAAACCATGGGTTTTACCTCTTTATATCCAGAAAGAGGTGTATTTACAGGATCACTTGCATTTGTAATAGTGTCTCCTATCTTTGCAAGTGAGACCTCTTTTATACCAGCAATAACATATCCAACATCTCCTGCTTCTAACTTATCTATTGGAGTCATTTCCGGGGTAAAAACTCCAACTTCCACAACTTCGTATACTTGCTTGTTTGAATAAGTCATTATCTTATCACCCTTTTTTACTTCACCATCAAAGACTCTAATATACGTAATTACCCCTCTGTATTTATCATACTTTGCATCAAATATAAGTGCAGAAAGTTTTCCATTACGATTTCCAGAAGGTGCAGGTACTTTCTCTATTATTGCTTCTAAAACCTCTTCAACACCTATCCCTTCTTTTGCACTTATCTTTAATATCTCATCACTTGGAATACCTATTAAATCTTCTATCTCTTGCTCTGTTTCGGGAATATTCGCATTTGGCAGATCAATTTTATTAATAACAGGGATTATTTCCAAATCGTGCTCTACCGCCTTGTAAGCGTTTGCCACAGTTTGGGCCTGCACGCCTTGAGATGCATCAACAAGCAAAATAGCTCCTTCAACCGCTGCAAGACTTCTATCAACCTCATATGTAAAATCCACATGTCCTGGAGTATCCACTATATTTATTTCGTAAACTTCTCCATCTTTCTTTGATTTGTAGAAAACCCTTAAAGGATGCGATTTTATTGTTATCCCACGTTCCCTTTCTATATCCATACTATCCAAAAATTGATCCCTCATCTTTCTCTCATCAACAGCACCGGTGAGCTCTAAAATCCTATCACTTAATGTAGTTTTTCCATGATCTATATGTGCTATTATACTTATGTTTCTAACGTTTTTCACTCTTTCCCTCCTTTAGCTGCATTACAAGTTGCTTAAAATATTCCCCTCGCTCCTCAAAATTTTTAAATGCATCAAAACTTGCACCGCCAGGACTTAACATAACTACTTCACCTGGTTGGGCAATTTCAACCAATTTATTTAACGCTTCACTAATCGTGTTTACCCTAAAATAGTTTATTCCATTAAAATATGGTATCAGATCATCGGCAATGGGGCCCACAAGCGCAACAGTCTTCACCTTTTCTTTTATTATTTTAGAAAGAAAAGTGTAATCTTCATTTTTGCCTATACCTGCCATAATTAGGTGCAAGTTGTTATCAAAATTCTCAATAGCCCTAATAACGGCAATTGCATTAGTTGCTTTAGAATCATTAAAAAACTTCACACCATCTATTTCCGTAATATATTCCATTCTATGCGGTAATTTTTCAAAATCTTCCAAAAATTCAAACTGAAATTTAAATCCCATAGTTTCAACTATAGCTTTTGCAGCAGCTACATTTTCAACTGTCTGCTTATATCTAAGGTGTACCGGCAAATCTTCCATTTTGAAACTAAACTCAAATGGAATTTTTTGCGCATTAACCCTATACAAATTATCTAAAATGTACTTATCATTTGGGTTGTACACAAAATAATCCCTTTCACTTTGAAACTTAGCAATCTTAAATTTTGAAGAAATGTAATGCTCCATATTTGGATGCCAATTCAAATGATTTGGATATATATTCAATATAGAAGCAACATCTGGCTTAAAATACTTTGCCCAGAATAATTGAAAACTACTTACTTCTAAAACCAAATAATCTGCCATTAAATTATCATTTAAAAGTTTAGCTACAGGTATACCTATATTACCAGCAAGCAGAGTCCTCTTGTATTTATTTAATACATGGTATATCATGGAAACCGTAGTACTCTTCCCAACAGATCCCGTTACCGCTATAATAAATGGATGCCATCCTATTTTTTCAAATTCCTTTTGGCAAAAGGAGATCTCCGTATCCACCTCTATTCCCAAATCCATTGCCTTTCTTATTACAACATTATCAAAGTGAACACCGGGGCTCACTATTAATTTATCGCAATTTAATATATTCTCAGTATGAACATTTTCCTCAAAAGGCACTTTATTTTCAATTAAAAAATTTCTATCGGACTTGCTTAATTTTTTTCCTTCGCTTACAAAAACTTCCTCACCTTTTTTAAGCAAATACTTTAAAATTTCCCTGTTACTTATTCCAAATCCCATTAGCGAATATTTCAAACAGATCACCTCTACTTTATTTTAACACATTTACAAACTTCCTCATTTGTTCAAGGCAAAACTCATGTAATTTCTCCCTCTTTTCTTTTTTTCGCATCTTAACATCAACAAGTCCAAAATTTGCATACATGGGCTTTAAATTCTTTGCCGTTATTACATAATCTAAAAGGGCACCTAGCATCGTCTTTTTGGGTAACTTAACCGGCGCTTTCCCTTCCAAAAATCTTGAAATATTTATTCCCACATATATACCCGTTGCTGCAGATTCAACATATCCTTCGACCCCCACAATCTGTCCTGCAAAAAATAGATTCTCATACTTTTTATGTCTTAAATACTCATCTAAAACCTTTGGTGAATCAATATAAGTATTTCTATGCATTACGCCATATCTCAATATTTCGGCATTTTCAAGACCTGGAATCAATTTAATTACCCTCTCTTGTTCTTTCCACTTTAGTCTAGTTTGAAATCCTACCAAATTGTACATATTACCATTTTCGTCTTCTCTTCTAAGTTGTATAACCGCATATGGCATTTTACCAGTATGCGGATCAATTAATCCCACAGGTTTTAATGGACCAAAAATCAGTGATTTTTCACCACTTTTTGCTATTTCTTCAATTGGTTGGCATCTTTCGAATAATAACTTTCTATCAAAATCCTTCATTTCAATCATTTGAGCATTAACAAGTTCTGTATAAAACCTTTCGTATTCTTCTTTTGTCATAGGACAATTAACATAATCCTTTGTACCTTGACCATATCTATCTGCAAAAAAACATTTGTCAAAGTTTATACTCTCTCCAGAGATAATAGGTGCAACTGCGTCAAAAAAATTTAGAAAACCTCCTGTTAAATTTGAAAGCCAATTTGCAAAAATTCCATCTGTAGTAGGACCTGTTGCAACTACCCATATTTCATCATTTATTTTTATTTCTTCCACTTCTTCTCTAATTATCTCTACGTTATCAAATGAAGTTATTGCATCAGTTATACATTTTGAAAATGCCTCCCTATCTACAGCCAAGGCTTTACCTGCAGGCACCCTATTTTTATACGCACATTCTAAAACCAAAGAATCCAATAACCTCATTTCTGCCTTTAATATTCCTTCGGCATTCTTCAAACTCTCTGATTTTAGGGAATTACTACACACTAACTCCGCAAAATATTCACTCCTATGAACCG
Organism: Thermosipho affectus; assembly: GCF_001990485.1. Lineage (NCBI taxonomy): Bacteria > Thermotogati > Thermotogota > Thermotogae > Thermotogales > Fervidobacteriaceae > Thermosipho > Thermosipho affectus. The sequence goes on from NZ_LBFC01000006.1 coordinate 148,606, forward strand.
GTGAAAATTTCTTCGGTTTTTGTTCAAAAATTCTAACCTTTATACCTTTTTTTAATAACTTCCACGCAACTTCAACTCCTGCAAGGCCTCCTCCTACGATATTAACCACCAAAATATTCACCTTCTTTAATTAACCCACCGTTTTTTGCATCGTAAAATGTCATCTTTTTTTTCCCGGGAAATTGTATATACTTTACCTTCACATATCCACCTTCACAAGATATCAAAGCACCTTCTTTGTCTACTGCAACCACCTTACCATACTCTTTAGTATTTTCTTTTATACAATCAACAACACCAAATAACTTTACAAAGTTACCGTTAAAATCCACTCTTACACCAGGCAAGGGATCATACGCACGAATTTTATCTTTTACCTTACAAAAATGTTTTGAAAAATCTAACACCAAATCCTCTTTTGATATCTTCGGTGCAAATGAAACTTCTCCTTCTTGAGGAGCAAGACTTAGTGGATAATTCTTTAAAAATTCTACAAGTAATTTCTTACCCACATTCAAAAGTTTTAAATACAATTCTCCAAAAGTTTCAAAATTACCAATATTCACTTTTCCCTTAAGGGCTATGGGCCCATTATCCATACCTTCTCCTATTTTGAAAATAGTAATACCAGTAACTTTTTCCCCGTTTTCCAAAGCCCTTTGTATAGGAGCAGCACCCCTATATTTTGGGAGCAAAGACGCATGTACATTAAAAAACTCCAATGCATCTAAAAATGGAGGTTTTAATAATTTACCATACGCAACAACTACGCCTACATCAGGTTTAAATTCCTCTATAATTTTTAATCCTTCTTTACTCAAACTCTTTGGTTGGAAAACCGGGATATTGTACTTTAATGCTATTTCTTTTACCGGTGTAAAGGAAATCTTCTTCCCTCTTCCCTTTGGTTTATCAGGTTGAGAAATTACGGCAACTACATTAAAATCATTTTCAATTAGATATTCCAAATGAGTGCTTGCAAAATCAGGTGTCCCTAAAAATAGGATCCTCATATATTCCCTCCTTTTTAATAAAAAAGGATGCTATTTGCATCCTTTAAATCTTTCAAATAGCTCTAAAAATTCTTCGTTTTCCAATTCTTGAGGCCTTCTTTTTAAATCAAATCCTGAAAAACACCCTACATCAGTAAATTTCCTTAAATTGTTGTACAAAGTCTTCCTTTTTGCTTCAAAACACCTTGAAACAAAATTCCAAAACTCCCCAATATCGTATTCAAAGTCTTTTTTTCTTTTTAAATCCAAAACTACACTATCAACTTTAGGTTGCGGTATAAAATTTCCTTTAGATACATTCAGTAATTTCTTTGCTACGGTAAAATTTTGTACAACAACAGACAAAAAGCTTCTATCTGATCTTGGTGGTGCAAGTAAACGTTCTCCTACCTCCTTTTGCACCATTAACACCGCCCTTGAAAAGCGAGAAAACAAAATTTTTTTTAAAATCATACCTGTTATAGAATAAGGTATATTTGCAACAACCTTAAAATCTTTCGGAAGAATTGAAAGATCAAACTTTAAAAAATCTTGAAAAACTATTTGAATATTATCAAACTTATTAAACCTTTTTAGAATTGGTATCAATCTTTTATCTACTTCAACGGCAATAATCTTTGCACCAGTCAAAACAAGATATTCTGTTAAGGCCCCAGCCCCTGGTCCAATTTCCAAAACTACATCTTTTTCATCAATTTCCGCTTTTTCAACAATCTCTTTTGCTATTTTTTGATTTGTCAAAAAATTCTGTCCCAAACTCTTTAACAGTTTAATGTTGTATTCCCTTAAATATTCTGAAACTTTCAATCTATCAGCTCCACCACTACATGCCCTGGATACTCTATCCTAGTTATATTTCCCATATGGTATGTTATCTTGATACTTTCATCTCTAAAACTCAACTCAAATATCTCACCTTTTTTCTTCAATGATACATTCTCAACAGCATATTCCGTCTTTGAAGGATTAAACAAAAGCTGTGGAATAACTACATTAAAGTAAGGGCTTGGAAAATCCAATATCCTTTTTAAATGTGACAATACAAAATTATTATCCATTATAAATAAATTTTCTTTATTTAAAGTATACGTATATGAACTTTGCAAAGTTTCAAAAATAAATTTTGCAACTTTACCATCGTACTTACCAATTATCCTTCCCGTATAACTTCCATCAACTGTAAAAGTAACTATGTAATCTTTAAATAAATTGTCAACAAAAACAGTTGTAGAATCTATCGTGTACAACATGCCATAGTCAATAATGGTCTTAGTGGTATATACATCCCCTTTTTCGTTTAACACTGAAGTCCCAAGGAGCGTTTCACCTATTTTTATACTATACATCTCTGAAAATGAAAACAACGAAAACATTAAAAAAGCAAAAAGTAGAAACTTTCTCATTTTATCACCTCTATATTGAAATTATGTTACTAACACAAATAGCAGTTATAGCATTTAGATTTCTTTCTGGATAAACTCCATTACCCGTTTTAAACTTTAGACTTACAGGACACCTTACAAGTTTTTCCAAGTTCTTTGATATTTCATCTCTATAACTTCCTAGTTTAAAATCCGTTATAACTACACAATCGATATTCTCGGGAAAATAACCCTTTTGATTTATAGCATTTAACACCTTCTCTAGCATATACACACTACTTATCCCTTCTGGAACTTTTGTCTCAGGAAATAACACTCCTATATCCTTTTTCAACGATACTCCAAGCAAAGAATCAATTATACTATGTACAATTACATCTCCGTCTGAATGTCCATTTAAACCAAATCCCGCATCTATCTTAATACCACCTAATATTAACTGCCTTCCCTTCACTATCGGATGTGTATCCCATCCCAATCCGCTACAATGCTTCATCTTTGACTTTTTAGTCATACGAATTAACCGATTATTTATTTTCTTTTCCTCTAAAAAGTTCATTGTTTTATACTTATTCAATAAGTTTTCTGTAACATCCACCAGAATTCTTGAGTAATCATGCGAATTTATAAAATTATACAAAAGTTCATATTCAATCGAAATATCCTTTCCAGAAAGAGAAATTATATACACATCATCCACGGTAAAATTTAAAAGTATCTGTCCAATAACAGACGCAAGTTTCATGCCTGTCCCCAATACTTTAAGCCCCAGTATTTTAACCCACTTTTCATATCTATGCCTAAACGCATCTTTAGGTGCATACAACAACACACCTAATACTTCTCCATTTTCCTCACAAACTAACGAATTTTGCATTAAAAACGGCGGTATAGAAAAAAGCAATGCCTTTTTAATTATCTCAAAGGCATTCATCTTAAATAAATAATCAAAATAATCTTTCTTTTCATTGTATATGAATTTTGCACACTCCTCGTAATTTTCTTTGTTTATTTTAACAAAATTCATCCACTCACCTCTACAGTATTTTTAGAAAATACAATATAATAATCAAAAGTCCAGAAAACATCATTGTTGTTATAAATGCCCAAAATATCTCAGAACCAGAAGGCATGTTTAAATTTGCGGGCTTTACAACTTTTACCTTTGGTTTTTGCTTTGTTTTTTCTTTGTTTTTTTCTTTTTCTATAATTATTTGTTCATCAAATAAAATTTTAAAAGTCGGACTTATTATAAACTTTCCATAAATTTCATTTCCCAAATCTATTTTACACAAATAAAGCGTTCCTTTTCTTGTGGGCACTAGCTCTTTTGAAATTATCTTGCCTTGAAAAGGTAATACCTTTCCATCATCCGAAAAATTCTTAGGAAACGCATTTTTCAATTTTTCTTCAATTTTTCCAAATGTTACAGGAACAACATAAATTGCATCTCCAATATCAAAATTTACAATAGATTCTCCGTTAATAGGATCAATTACTGGGAAAAATTCTGGCAATTCTTTTAAATCCGTACGTTCATACAACTTCCTTATTATCGTTTCCTCGTAGTCTTCTTTTAAATCCATTATATTGTACGCCGAATACTCTTCAAGCGTTAACCCTTCAGCAACAACTTCTATATCAGCCTTTGGAGACCATTCTTCTAAAACATTTGAGAGAATAACTTTTAACAACTCAATATCGTTCTCTTTTACCGCTGTCGTTAACTCTATTCCAAGTGCTATTTTTCCCCTTTTGTTAAAGATTGTATTTAAAAACGAGTTAAAAGACAAAGTTAAATCTTCCACCACGGAATCTAGAAGAAGTTCATTTTTCAACTTTTCAAAATTTTCTCTAAAATCCAATATATTGGCTTTTAAATCTACATCATCAAGTCTTTCTGAAAACCTAAGCGGTACCATTAAAAAATCAAATTCAGGCACGTTATTTACTTTTCCAAACAGATATCCCAAAAAAACTTCAGCAGTAGCCTTACTTCTACCTTTTACCTTAACAAAATATAGGTCCATTTAAAAACCCTCCTATATATACTCTCCTGATGGTACATCTTTATTAACTATCTTATCATTTCCCACTACACAATTTTTTCCTATTTGTACTTTGTTTTCTATAACACTATCCATACCTACAACAGTTATTTCAGAGTTATAAATCTTTTTATTTAATTTACTTTCTGAAAAATTACCTACTCCAATCTTTACACCATCCCCAATAAAGACATTTTCCGCAACAATTGCATTCTCAATCACACAATCATCACCTATCTTTACTCTAGACATTATAACGGAATTTTTCACAACAGTTCCTCTTCCTATCTCTACACCTTGTGCAAGTACTGAATTATAAACATCTCCGTAAATTTCACAACCTTCACTGATCAACGAATTTTTTGTTTTGGAATCTTTTGAAATATAAGCCGGTGGCATTTCCTCAGAATGTGTATAAATCCTCCAATTTTCATCATGAATGTTAAACGGTGGAATAGGTCTGGTAAGTTCCAAATTAGATTCCCAATACGAATATATAGTTCCCACATCTTTCCAATATCCTTCAAAAGGAAATGCAAAAATTCTCTCTGTCTCTAAAATCTTTGGGATAATATCTTTCCCAAAATCATGAGAACTATTCTTATCCTTTGAATCTTTTATTAATATCTCTCGAATAAAGTTCCATTGAAATACGTATATACCCAAAGATGCCAATGTAGACTTTGGTACCTTTGGTTTCTCCTGAAACTCCACTATTCTATTTTCCAAATCTGTAACCATGATTCCAAATCTGCTTGCCTCAGAAAGTGGTACTTCCATACAAGCTACGGTGGCTAATGCACTTTTAGCTCGATGATAATCAACAAGCTCATTATAATCCATAGAATATACGTGATCACCAGATAATATTAACACATAATCTGGACTATAACTATCCACAAATTCTATATTACTATACACTGCATCTGCCGTTCCTTTATACCAAACACCGATTTCTTCAGTGGAATATGGTTGGAGTATGGTAACCCCTCCATCCTTCCTATCCAAATCCCATGGTTTTCCTATACCAATATGTCTATTTAACAAATGTGGTTTATATTGCGTTAGCACTCCAATCTTGTATATTCCAGAATTCACACAATTACTTAGTGTAAAATCTATTAATCTATACTTCCCACCAAATTGAACAGCGGGTTTCGCAATTTTTTCAGTTAACACACCTAACCTTGTTCCTTGCCCACCAGCTAAAATTAACGCAACAACATTTTTCACAAATTTCACCCCTAAATCGTTGTTCTCTTTTCCAAAATAACCGGTTCAAAGTCTCCTATAACCTTCTGCCCTTCTCTTATTAAACAATCTTTATCCATTATTGCATTCTTTACAACAGCCCCTTCTTCAATTACCGTACCTTGCATAATAATGGAATTTTCAACTTTTGCACCAGCCTTAACAATAACTCCCCTAAAAATAACGGAATTTTCTACCATACCTGAAATTATACATCCATCTGCAACTATGGAGTTCTTTACACTTGAATTTGCAGTAAACTTTGCCGGTGGAAAATCTTTTATTTTAGTGTATACCTTACCATTTTCGTAAAAAAGTTCATCTCTAACATTTCTATCACAAACAATATCCATATTTATTTTAAAATACTCTCTTACTCCCTTCTTTATATTTCTCCAATATCCCTTAAAATCATATGCATAAACGTTCAATTCATTAATCCGAGGTAGTATAACATCTAACAACAAATCATTTCCACCGTTTGGAACAGTAGAATATAAAAGTTCCATTAGAAGGTGTTTATTCATAAAATAGACTCCTAAAAACGCCTTTCTACTTGGTGGATTTTCCACCTTTTCGTGAAAGTGAAGTATTCTCATATTATCATCCACAACAACACTTCCGTATTCCCTCATATCATATGAATCATCTAAATCTTTAGTTACAAGGGTAATATCTGCTCCCTTTGAAAAGTGATAAAGGTATAAATCATTATAATTCATCTTATAAATATGATCACCAGAACCTATAAGCACATAGTCTTCCTCACCACGTCTTAAAATAGTCATATTTTGAAATATTGCATCAGCCGTCCCTTTATACCAATATTCTCCCGAAAAACCTATATACGGTTGTAAAATAAAGAGTCCACCTTTTTTTCTATCCAAATCCCATTCTTTTCCAGAACCAAGATGATCCATTAAACTTCTTGGGTTATATTGAGTCAATACTCCCACCTTTATTATCCCTGAGTTTACCATATTACTTAATGTAAAATCTATAGACCTGTATTTTCCTCCAATTGGCAACGCTGCACTTGCCCTTTTATATACCAAAGGCCCCAACTTTTCGCTTTTTCCCCCTGCAAGGATTAAGCCCAAAACCTTCAAAATTTCACCTACTTTCTAACAATTGAAACACCTGAACTCGTTCCAATACTATTTGCTCCCGCCTTGATCATCTTTATTGCATCTTCAAAAGTCTTTACACCGCCAGATGCCTTAACACCCAAATTACCAACTACCCATCTCATTAGATTTACATCTTCTGCCTTTGCACCAGCTGTACCAAAACCCGTAGAAGTTTTTACAAAAGATGCCCCTGCTTCTTTTGAAATAACACATGCGACAATCTTTTCCTCATCTGTCAAATAACAAGTTTCAATAATAACTTTTACAGGCTTTTTTGAAGCCTCAACAACAGCTTTTATATCTTGGTATACATATTCGTAGTTTCTACTCTTTAAATAACCAATGTGTAAAACCATATCTATCTCGTCAGCACCTTCTTCCGCAGCAATTTTTGCTTCATATGCTTTTGATTTAATAGAAGTTGCACCTAAAGGAAAACCAACTACCGTTACAACTTTAACATCCGTCCCTTTTAATTGAGCACTTACGAGCGGAACAAAGGAAGGATTCACACATACCCCTCTAAAATTATACTCTTTTGCTTCATCACACAATTTTTTTATTTCTTCTTCTGTAGTAGTGGCCTTCAAATTTGTATGTTCAATATATTTATTAACTTCTTCTACCTTTATATCTTTCAATTCAAACTTATAACTTTCGTGAAACTCCTTAATCTTATCCTCTATTAATTTTTCCAAATTCATCTTTTCACCCCTTATCTATTTCTTTTTAAATATTCTTGAATTTTCCTATTAATTTCTTTTTTCTTTATATCTTCCCTTTTATCATATTTTCTTTTACCTTTTGCAACGGCTATCTCCACTTTTACCAAACCCCTATTGTTAAAATATATCTTTGTTGGAATAATTGTTAAACCTTGTTCTTTTACTTTTCCAATTAATCTATGAATCTCCTTTTTATGTAGAAGTAACCTTCTTGGTCTTTCCGGATCGTGATTGTTTAAGTTACCATTTCTATATTGAGGAATATTCAAATTTAGTAAAAAAACTTCTCCTTTTTTAATTCTACAAAAACTATCTTTAAAATTTGCCCCCGATTCACGTAAAGATTTTACTTCCGTCCCTCTTAATTCTATACCAGCTTCATATGTTTCCAAAATATTGTAGTCCGAATATGCCTTTTTGTTAGTTGCAATTACTTTCATCTAAACCCTCCTATTTGTGAATACCAGGTACCTTTAAATAATTGTTTTCCCTTTTTGGGAAATTATTTCTTATTAATTCCGCATCTTCAAAGTCTTTCCTATTTCTCTCAGAAAGTTTGTATCTTTCTTCAATTGGTGTATACATAGGTTCTACTCCTTCTGTATCTACTTCATTTAACAATTCAAAATAATCCACAATTTTTTGCATTTCCTCAATAAATTTTTCTTCGTTGGAAATCTCAAGACGTGCAAGAAATGCAATATCTTTAACTAATTTTTTATCTATCGTCAAATCTCTTCACCTCCGATATATCTTTTAAATTAAAATCTATTGCCTTTTTATTTTCCATCCTTATCTCATCATACAGTTCTCGTCTCAATACTCTAACAGACTTTGGCGCAGTTATACCTATTTTTACTTCCCCACCATCTACCTTCAAAACCTTAACTTCAATATTATTACCAATCATTATACTTTCACCTATTTTTCTAGTCAAAACAAGCACAAAATCACCTCATTTTTCCAAAGAAGCTAATTTATGTTTAGTACTGTACTTATCCACATCTAAAATTATTTGTTTTCCCTTCCCATTTTCAAGATTTATAACAACGGGCGCCAGTAAATTCACCGTCGTTTCTTTTGGGTTTCCATGCGGTATTGTCAAAATAACCCAAACTGCAACCCTTTCTCTATCTTTTATTTCAAGTTCTTTTACATCTTCAGAAGAAATTTCAAATTCATAATCTTTATACACTAACCAAGGATCCATAATGGGGAAAGCCACATTTTCATCTTCAAGGGATACAAGCCACATTATTGGAAGCGTATCTTTAAGGGAAATCACGGAAAATTTTCTTAAATGCTCAAAACCAGGTAACCCATTTTCAAATAGAATAACTTCTTTTTCCTCTATATCAAGTTCTCCCAACTTGGTTTTATACTTCAAATTATTCACCTCTTTTCATACCATTCAAAGATCCTATTGTAAAACTCTTCACTCCACTCCTCATCTTCAAATATTTCATGATAGGCTCCCTCAAATCTAATTAATTTCTTATTTTCCTTCATAATCTGAAGATTGTTAAAGAATAAATAACTACCTTGTGGTGGCGTAACTCTATCATTTGTACCAACTAACATTAATGTGGGAGTGTAAATTATTCCAACTTTTTCATGTGCAAGCGCTACATTTTTCAATATACTCCTTGCAAGCTTAACACTAATTTTATCGTGAATCAATTCATCCTCCACGTATTTCTTCACCGCTTCTTCATTTCTAGATAAATTTTCAGGAGAAATTCCATTTGAAAGCGTAAAAGAAGGGTAAAAAAGTCCAAAAACAGAAAGTAATAACTTCTGTGAAAAAGAAGTCTTTACATACAACGCAGGTGATGAAACAACTAAAGATTTTATTCTATTCAAATTCTCTTGAGCATATCGTATAGAGATAAGCCCACCAAGACTATGTCCGAAAATATGAAATTTATTGAGATTTACAGTAAGTTCATTTATCACCATCATTACTTCCTCAATGGAAGTATGTCCTCTTTTTCCTGAACTTTTTCCATGTCCTGGTAAATCAAAACCGATTACACCATACCCTTTATTTACCAATCCATCTATTAATTTTTCATATCTTCCAATATGTTCTCCTAAACCATGAACAACGACAACCCATCCCTTTTCTGGAGTACCCCTAGTAAATGAATATATCACATTATCCCCCCTTGATGTGCCGCACATCTAAAATAACAGGTTTAAACCTTTTATCCAAAATTTTGTTAATTAAAAACGCAATGCCCATAAATCCAATGCCAATAAAAAAACTAAACAAGTCTGAAAGCTTTAAAAAAGCACCTAACCCCACTCCTAAAATTAATAAAATCACGGGAAGTCCATACAACATAAACGCCAGAAACGTAGGCTTATACTTCAAATCAAGTATTACAAAATCACCTGGAAAATAGTCAAATTTTTCGTCTTTCTCAACTTTCAAAGTAGAAACACTTTTTACATTACAACTTCCAGATAAAGCACACGCCCCACAAGCACTCACATCTCTATCAAGATATATATATTTTCCCTCAATTTTTGAAATTCTAAACAATTCCTTCATTTTACCTCACCTACTCAACTAAAATTAAAAATGGATAATGCACTTGTCCTCCCTCATATGTCTCAATTTCCAAAAATGAATACTTTTCCTCAATAAACTTTTTAAAAATATCCAATTCAACTGGTGTTGCCTCTTTCCCAACGATTAAAGTAACTATTTCCTTTTCATCTATGTCCTCTATTTTCTCAAATGTTTTTTTCAAAGCAATTTGAAAGTCAAAATCATGCACAACAAATTTATTATTCAAAAAAACTAAGTATTCATCCTTTTTTATTTTTTCTCCTTGCAATTTCGCATTTCTAACCGCCCTAGTTATAGATATAGTTGAAATTTCCTTTATTGTCTCTTTAAATATTTCAAATAACCTCTCAGGAGATTCATCTGGTACATTTCTTATCATCGCCGCTATACATTCTTGTACGTTTTTGGTTTCAACAACATAAACGTTTTTATCTTTTGTCGTTTCCGCAACTTGCTTTGCCGCCAGTATTATATTTGAATTATTTGGAAAAATAAAAACATTTTCAGCATTTACACTTTCCACTGCAACTTTTAAATCCGCAGTACTGGGGTTCATGGTTTGCCCACCTAAAACTATCTCATCAACTGCTAAATCCTTTAATATTCTTGAAATGCCATCACTGGGCGAAACTGCAACTATTCCGTTCTTTTTTGGTTCTCCTTGTTCTTTTGATATAAAATGTTCGTGTTGTTCTTTCATGTTATCTATCTTAACCTTTAACAATTCACCTTTAGTTAAAAATTTTTCAATAACAACTCCTGGATTATTTGTATGCACATGTAATTTGATTATATTATCTTGCAAGAAAAAGACCACAGAATCTCCCATTTCATGCAAAAAGTCTCTTAACTCTTTTTCTTCTTCATAAGAGATATCATCATATGAACGAACAATAAGTTCTGTACAATATTGGTACTTTAAATCCTCTGGAATCATATTAATCTCATCTACGGGCATCGCCGTAGTTTTTATATCTAAATTAATATCTGTTTCACCATTAATGTATTTTGAAAAACCTTCTGCTATATAGTATAATCCTTTGGCACCAGCATCAACCACTCCTGCATCTTTTAATTTTTTCAACATATTAGGCGTATCTTTTACCGCAGAATCCAATATTTCCAAAACCTTCTCAAAGAATGTTTTAAAATCCTTTTGTTCTGAAAGTACCTCAAAATTTTCCGCCAAATACCTTATGGCAGTTAATATTGTACCTTCAACAGGCTTCATAACAGCTCCATACGCCACATCTTTTGCAGAGCTAAATGCCTGTGCAAAATCAACAATATCAACCTCACTCTTATCCTTTAGTGCATCGGTAAAGCCCCTAAATATTTGTGATAATATAACACCAGAATTACCACGTGCTCCCATCAATGTCCCATTTCGAATGGCATTTATAACATTATCTAATGTTTCATTATCTACATTTTCCAAATACTTACAACCTTCTAGCATTGTTGCTGACATATTAGATCCTGTATCTCCATCTGGTACAGGAAAAACATTTAAAGCATTTATTTCATCCTTGTGCTTCAACAAATTTTCTGTTCCTTTCATAAACAGAAGTTTTAACTCTTTCCCATTTAATTTATTCAAGGCACAAACCTCCTTATTTTACATCTATTACATGAACATTTACCTCAACACTTTCACAACCAGCCAAATTTTGCAACTTGTGTTTTACATTTTCGATAATATTTCTCCCAACCTCAGAAATTTTCGTACCGTACTCTAATTCAACATACGCATCTACTTTAACATGACCAAATTCATCTTCTTGAATTTTCACACGACTTTCTTCACTACTTAATATCTTTGAAAACCAACTATCTGACGAAATACTAACAGGTCCATAAGTCTCAAGTATCGCAAAATAAACAAGTTTTCTAATAGCATTCAACGTAATATCAAGTTCTCCAAATTCGGTTTGCATCTTCATATATACTCCTCCTCTCAAAAACCTCTTTTATCCTTTCTTCAATGCCGTTTTCATCTAACTTTAACAATTTCAACAATTGCTTCCTAGTACCATGCGTTACAAATTCATCCTCAATGGCTAAAATTTCCACTTTTCCAAAGTTTAACAATTCTTCTCCAAAACCTCCGGCTTTCACACCTTCCTCAACTGAAAAAACCACTCGATGATTTTCAAACACCCACTCTATTACTTCTTCATCAACTGGTTTAATACTTCTTGCAAAAACGAGTGTCCAATTATTTTTCTTTGCAACATTTAACGCGCCCATTGTTGGATAACCTGTTGCAACAATTGCAACTTCCTTCCCAAAATTAAGAATTTCCCATTTATCTAAATCTATCATTTTTATTTTATCATATAACTCTTCAAATTTTCCAAATTCATAATCACGGGGATATCTAATTGCAACAGGTCCCGATAATTCTTTATTTAAAAGTGTATATAAAGTGCCCATCAAATCCTGTATATTCTTTGGAGCATATATTTTCACATTTGGAATCATTCTCATGTAAGCTATATCAAAAACCCCATGATGGGTAGGACCATCTTCACCTACCACGCCTGCCCTATCAATTGCAAAAATTACTGGAAGTTTTTGAAGTGCAATATCATGTATTATTTGATCAAATCCCCTTTGTAAAAAGGTCGAATACACGGCAAAAATTGGCTTTAATCCAAGTGTAGCTAGTCCACCAGCAAAAGTAACACACATTTGTTCTGTAATACCAAGATCAAAAAATCTTTCTGGAAATTTCTTTGCAAATTCAAAAAGTCCTGTACCCTTTTTCATCGCCGCAGTAATCGCTACTATCTTTTCATCTTTTTCGGCAACCTTTGCAAGTGTTTTTCCAAAAGCTTCACTATATGAAATTATCCCACTTTCTTTTACAAAGGTCCCAGATGAAATATCAAATTTGGCGGCACTGTGATACATCTCTGGATCTAATTCGGAAATTTCAAATCCTTTTCCCTTAACCGTATTTACAGTTATAACAGAAGGATATTCATAATCTTTGATCCTTTTAAATTCATCTTCCAATTCCTTTAAATTATGTCCATTAAGTGGTCCAAAGTGCTTTAATCCTAAACTTTCAAAGAAGTCCTCACCAGTCAATGAAACCTTTAATGCATCCCTTAATTTTTTTAATTCTTTTTCAACACCCTTTGAAAGTCTACTTTTCATCGTCTTTTTTGCATCTAAATAAATTTTACTAGTTCTCATTTTTTCAAGAAAGTGCGACAATGCACCTACATTTTTGGATATAGACATGGAATTGTTATTAATAATTATCTTTATCTTTGAATTTAACGTCTTTATTTGATTTAGCGCCTCAAGTGATTCACCTGAGGTAAGCGCTCCATCTCCAATTACAACAAGCACATTTGAATTTTCTCCATTTAATTTCAGAGCCTTCTCAATTCCAAGAGCTGCAGCAATAGCAGTTCCAACATGTCCTGCACCAAATCTATCGTACTTTGTTTCAAATATATTAGTATATCCACTCAACCCTCCAAACTTTCTAATAGTGGGGAAAAGCTCCCACCTTCCCGTTAAAAGTTTGTGAGTATATGTTTGATGACTTGTATCCCAAATTATATAATCTCTGTAAGGATCAAAAACTCTGTACAATGCCAAAGTCAATTCTACAACTCCTAAATTTGAAGCAAGATGTCCACCATTTTTCGAAACAACTTCAATTATGTAATTTCTTATCTTTCCTGCAAACTTTTCTAAATCCTCATAATCTAATGATCTAATATACTCTATATAATTCAAACTATCACCTTCATTTAATTATTTCAACTCCCATATACGGTACTAATGCTTTAGGTACTGTAATAGAACCATCTTCATTTTGATAATTTTCCAATATTGCCACAAGAGTTCGTCCCACTGCCAATCCTGATCCATTCAATGTGTGAACAAAATGTAGTTTATTATCCAAACCTTTATACCTTATATTAGCCCTTCTTGCTTGAAAATCTGTAATATTACTACACGATGAAATTTCCTTGTAATCGTTGTAAGACGGCAACCACACTTCAATATCGTAGGTTTTTGCCGATGCAAATCCTAAATCTCCACTGCAAAGATTAACAACTCTGTATGGTAATTCTAGTAATTGCAAAATTTTTTCTGCATCTCTTGTAAGTTGTTCAAGTGCATCAAAAGACTCGTCTTCATTTGTAAACCATACCAATTCCACTTTATCAAATTGGTGTTGCCTTATCATTCCTCTTACGTCTTTCCCATAACTTCCCGCCTCTCTTCTATAACAAGAAGTATATGAAACATATTTTTTTGGCAAATCTTTTCCACTCAAAATTTCGTTTGCGTGCAACGCGGTCAACGGGACCTCAGCCGTTGGAATCAAGAATAAATCATCTTTTTTTGTATTATACGCTTCTTCCTCAAATTTTGGTAATTTACCCGTCCATATCATAGTCTCTCTTCTAACAAGATGTGGAACCCACACTTCCGTATAACCATGCTCATTTGTATGTACATCAAGCATAAATTGAACTAATGCCCTTTCCAACTTTGCTAAAAGACCATACATTACGGTAAAACGTGCACCACTCAATTTAGCTGCCCTTTCAAAATCGAGCAATCCAAGTTCTGGTCCTATATCCCAGTGTGCTTTAGGTTCAAAATCAAATTTCCTGGGTGTTCCCCATCTTCTCACTTCTACATTTTCCGTTTCGTCTTTCCCATATGGTACACTTTTATGTGGAATATTTGGAAGTTCAAGTGAAAGATTTTTTATTTCCTCTTCCAATTCTTTTTGCTTTTCACTTAATCTTTTAATTGTATCACCAATTTCCTTACTCTTGTTTATTACACTTTTTACTTCTTCTTCTTTTTCTTCAGACTTTAGTTTAGCAACCATTTTAGATAGTTCATTTCTTTTAGCTTTTAAATTATTAACCTCCGTTAAAATTTTTCTCCATTCTTTATCTATTTCTACAATCTTATCTATTATATCTTTATCCATTCCTCTCTTTTCCAAAGCATCATAAAATATCTCAGGGTTGTTTCTCAAAATTTTTATATCCACCATCCAAATCACTCCTCAAAAAGTTTTTTCAAATTTTTCTCATACGGCGGATAAACTACGCCCTTTTCTGTAATTATAGCCGTTACCAACTCTGCATCGGTAACATCAAACGCAGGATTAAATACTTTAACATTGTCTGGTGCAATTTGTTTTCCACCGCAATGTGTAACTTCTGTATGTTTTCTCTCCTCAATTGGAATATCCTTACCCGTTTTTGTATTTAGATCAATTGTACTCGTTGGTGCAGCAACATAAAACGGTATACCATGTCTTTTGGCCAAAACTGCAACCATATAAGTTCCTATTTTATTTGCAACATCCCCGTTTGCTGCTACTCTATCCGCACCCACAATCACTGCATTTATCTTTCCTAGTTTCATAGACCATCCAGACATATTATCACTTATCAACGTAACGTCTATACCATCTTTCATTAATTCCCATGCGGTCAATCTTGCACCTTGTAGGTAAGGCCTTGTCTCATCGGCAAAAACTTTAATTTTCTTTCCTTGCTCCACAGCGGCTCTAATAACTCCTAGTGCTGTTCCATAATCCACAGTCGCAAGTGCCCCAGCATTACAATGAGTTAAAACTGTATCACCATCTTTCAACAATTCTGCGCCGTATCTTCCTATAGCTTTATTAACCTCTATATCTTCTTTTGCAATATTTAATGCTTCTTCTTCGAGAAATTCAAGTAATCCTTGGGGTTTCCCAAACCCTATTAACGCTTTTTCCATTCTATCCAGTGCCCAAAACAGATTAACGGCAGTTGGCCTTGTATTTGCAAGTACTTCACGCACCTTTTTCATATTTTCAATAAATTTATCAAAATCTTTATCAAACATTTGTCTTGCCCCAAGCACATATCCAAAAGCAGCTGACGCACCGATTGCAGGAGCTCCCCTCACAATCATCTCTTTAATTGCATATGCTACCTCCTCATATGTTTTACAATGCATATATTCCTCTTGAAGTGGTATTTTCCTTTGATCAATCAAAATTAACTCATCACCTGTCCATTCCATTGTCATAGTCTTTAACTTCATATACAAACCTCCTTTATTTTTTCATTTATTAAATTATAACATATTTAATAAAAATGGCCCCGTTTGGGGCCTTATTTTACTTCGTAGTATATTTCTACCTTACTTTCATCCTTAAACTTCTTAAATTCGTTCTCAATAAAATTAGACCAGATAACTGACTTTTTGTTGTTTAGTAACTCTTTAAAAATATCTTCTTTTACATCTTCAAAACTTTTCGAACGCATAGGCATAATTTTTAACACTTTAAATACATAGAACTTATCTTCCACATTGATTGGACCTAAAATTGCTCCCTCTGATGCATTCTTTATATACATCCACAATTTTTCTGGAAAGATTTTTCCTTCTGGTAACCCTTCATAATGGTAGTCATTTAGCTTCAACTCTTTTGCCAGTGAATCAAAAGATTCACCTGAAATAATCCTATTTTTTACATCTTTTGCAAGTGACTTACTTGAAAAATTAAATATATAAATATCGTACTGAGTTGGAGTAGAGTATTTTTCTATATTTTTTTCATAATAATCCTTTGCTTCACTTTCTGTAACCGTTGCATCTTTTGCGACGAAATTAAACAAATTTTCAATAGATAAATTTACAAGCGTATTAAAGTACATCTTATTTTTAAAATCCTCAAGTGTACCCATATTTGCATATTGAAGGTACACATTAAACGTCTTCTCATCTATCCCCTGCTTTTTCAAATAATCTGCAAGTTGCTTATCAATTAAAGCCCTTACTTCTTCTTCACTGGGTCTTACATTGTATTTTTCTGCAAATTGAACTATTAAATACTTATCTATAAGTTGTTCTAAAACAGCTCTTTTGTATCTAAGTATAAGTTTTACTCCTTCTTCTGTATTGGAAAGCACGTTAAAAAACGTTTGATCAACCTGACTTATACTAACCATTAACTTTTGCACATCTGCAACACTATTTAACATTGAAAGTGTGATTTCTTCACCATTTACCATCGCAACTGTTGAAGTTGCAGGTAATTCTTCAGAAATAGCTATTACAGAGAAAAGCACTAAAAAAATAAAAAGAAATTTTTTCATAAATTCATCCTCCCTCATTTAACAACAATATTGAGCAACTTATTTTTCACATAAATTACCTTTACTACATCTTTCCCTTTTAAATATGAAGAAATTTTTGGATTCTCAAATGCTAATTTCTTTATATCCTCTTCATTTGTATCAACTTTTGCAAGTATTTTTCCCCTTACTTTTCCGTTTATTTGTATGATAATCGTAACTTCATCGACTTGCAAAGCGCTCTCATCATAACTTGGCCATTTTTCATTCACTATTAAAGTTTCGTTTCCCAAATCATGCCAAATCTCTTCTGCCATGTGTGGTGCAAATGGTGATAAAATGAGTGTTAATTTTTCCACTAATTCTCTAAGTAACGGTAGATTCAATTCCCTTGATTTATTCAAATATTCAGACAAACTATTGTTAAGTTCCATCAAACCAGCTATAGCGGTGTTAAATTTAAATCCTCCTTCTATATCTTCTGTTATTTTCTTAATTATTCGATGCAACTTTCTTCTCAAATCTTTCTCCGATTTATCTTTTAATTGGATATTTTCCGCTTTAACATCCTTTATTTTTGGCAAAATAGAATAAACATTGTTCCACAACCTCTTTAAAAATCTATTTACACCTTCTATTCCCGCATCACTCCATTCCGCATCCTTTTCAGGTGGAGCCATAAACAATATGTACGTTCTTAGAGTATCTGCACCATATTTTTTAATCATTTCATCTGGCGAAACCACGTTCCCCTTTGACTTACTCATTTTCCAACCATCTTTGTAAATCATTCCTTGCGTAAACAGGTTCTCAAATGGTTCTTCAAAGTCCAAATAGCCCAAATCGTGGAGTACTTTTGTAATAAACCTGGAATACAATAGATGTAACACCGCGTGTTCCACTCCGCCAATGTATTGATTAACAGGCATCCAGTAATTTACATCTTCTTTATCAAACGGTTTATCTTCAAGCTTTGGATTTACATATCTTAAATAATACCAAGAACTATCGACAAACGTATCCATAGTATCCGCTTCACGTTTTGCAGGTCCACCGCATTTTGGACACGTGGTATTTAAAAATTGTTCATCCAATGAAAGAGGAGATTGACCTGTTGGTAAAAATTCCACATCTTTTGGCAATTTTACTGGTAAATCTTTCTCTGGTACGGGAACAACCCCGCATTTTTCACAATACACAACGGGGATGGGTGCACCCCAATACCTCTGTCTTGAAATAAGCCAATCCCTTAATTTGTATTGAACACTTCTATTACCAATACCTTCTTTTTCAATGTATTCTATTATCTTTCCAAGTGCTTTAGTACTTCTTATTCCATCAAAAGGACCTGAATTAACCATAACTCCTTCTTCTTCATAGGCTTTTTCCATCTTACTAGCATCTATCGAACTTTCTGGATTGTCAATAACTACCCGAATGGGAAGATTATATTTTTTTGCAAAATCAAAATCTCTTTGGTCATGTGCAGGAACCGCCATTATCGCCCCGGTACCGTATTCGTATAAAATATAGTTTGCAACATAAATAGGTATTTTTTCTTTTGTTACAGGATTAATTGCATACCTTCCAAGGAAAAATCCTTCTTTTTCTGCTTCAAGACTAGTTCTTTTAAACCTATCTTCAAGCGAAACCTTTCTCAAAAATTTAGAAAGTTCTTCCTTTCTATCTTCTGTAACCAATGTTTCTACCAAAGGAGATTCAGGTGCAATAGCCATGAATGTTACTCCCCAAAGGGTGTCTGGCCTTGTTGTGAAAATCTTTATTTTCATATCCAAACCATCTACGGGGAACTCTATTTCAGCACCCGTACTTTTACCAATCCAATTTTTTTGCATCGTTTTTACATTCTCCGGCCAACCTTCCAATTTTTCTAAATCATTCAATAACCTTTCTGCATAATCTGTAATCTTAAAATACCATTGCTCCAAATGTTTCATTGTGACTTCTGTTCCACATCTTTCACACTTCCCATCCACTACTTGTTCATTTGCCAAAACAGTTTGACAACTTGGGCACCAATTAACCGCTGCCTTCTTTTTGTAGGCTAAACCATTTTCATACAACTTTAAAAAAATCCATTGGGTCCATTTGTAATAACTTTCTGTACATGTAATAACTTCTCTAGCCCAATCATAACTTATTCCAATCTTTTTTATCTGGCTTTTTATTATTTCAATATTTTTAAAGGTCCATTTCTCTGGATGGATCTTATTTTTTATTGCTGCATTCTCAGCGGGCAATCCGAAGGCATCGTAACCAAATGGATGTAAAACATTATACCCTTTCATCCTTTTATACCTTGCTACAATATCACCAATCACATAGTTTTTCACATGACCTACATGCAATGTACCAGAAGGATACGGAAACATAACTAGGTTATAAAACTTTTCCTTTTCCGAACGCTGAGGGGTTTCAAAAACCTTTTCTTTATCCCATATTTCCTGCCATTTTTCTTCTATTTTACTTGGAATATACTCTTTCATGGAATCCCTCCTCTTTTATTTTCATTTTAATTTTATTATACTATAAATATAAACACTTAACAAATAAGATGTGAAGAGGTGAAAAGATGCCTAACATATTTTTTGGATATAAAGACAAAGAAAAATTCATATTTGACGAACATGAAACAAAACATTTTAAAACCATTAGAGTTAAAGAAGGTAAAATAATAAAGTGTACAGATGGAAAGGGAAATAAATATACTGTAAAAATTGAAAAAATTGAAAAAAAGAAATCTTTTGGAATCATTTTAGAGTCTAAACATATAGAGAAATTACAAGAAAAAAATTTAATATTATTTGCGCCATCTGGAAAATGGGAAAGACTTAGATGGTTAATTGAGAAATCAGTAGAATTGGGAGTTGATAAAATATACATTACTAAAACCAAATACTCAAATAGAAACTACACAGAAAAACCGGAAAAAATCGAACTTGTTATTAGAAACAGTGCAAAACAATGTACAAGAGTTTATTTTCCAGATTTTAGATTCATAACGTTTGATGAAATTCCAAAGTATGCAACACAAAATACTTTCTTTTTGGATCTTTCAGGTGAAAAAATACCGGAAAAATTTGATTCGAACATATCTTTCATTGTTGGTCCTGAAGGTGGCTTTTCACCAAAAGAAAAGGAGTTTTTAACCAAAAACTTCAAATCTATTTCGTTAGGAAAAAAAATACTGAGATTTGAAACTGCTGCCTTTGTATTCCTCAGTTTTGTAGCGATCAAATTAAACAAAATTTAAAAAGGGGGTGGTTATATGATTAAAGGTGAAAAAGTTTATTCCTATGTAAAATTTGAACATGAAATTGAACCCACCTACAGAGAAAAAATAGCTCTTGCAAAAAAAAGATCAAAAGTAAAGGAAATCCTCTTTGAAACTCTAAAAATTTTGCTTTCAAAAGTAGATGGAATATTTGAAAAATTAACACCAGAGGATGTATACCTTGACGGTAAAAACTTAAAATTTTCTAAAAAATGGCAGGAAGAAATTGAAAAATTTTCAAAAAATAGTGATCTGAACGCCATTATACAAAGAATTACAGAATCAGCCATACATAGAATTAAAAAAATAGAAAATGATGAAAACACGGATTATTTCAACATAAAAACAAAATGAGCGGCATTAACGCCGCTCATCTTTTAACAATCCATACACGTATATATCAAAGTACCTTCCCTGACTGTATTTTGCTT
Source organism: Thermosipho affectus (assembly GCF_001990485.1). Lineage (NCBI taxonomy): Bacteria > Thermotogati > Thermotogota > Thermotogae > Thermotogales > Fervidobacteriaceae > Thermosipho > Thermosipho affectus. The sequence continues at coordinate 169,586 of NZ_LBFC01000006.1, forward strand.
TTCTTAAAACACCTTCTTTTACAAATCCAAGCTTTTCCAATAAATAAATAGATATCTCGTTGTATTCATACACTTCAGCTGTCAACCTGTTTAAATTCATTTCATCAAATGCATAATCTATAGCTTTTTTCAATATAACCTTTCCATACCCTTTTCCTCGCATATCACTCTTTACATAATAAGTTATATACGCATTTCTATTAAAATAGCGCACATTAAAAGTTACAAAACCAATAGGAATACTTTCAAAAAAATTCAAAACCACCCTTCGTGGAATATCTATAATTCTTGTTTCAGAAAAGTATTTTAAATCATCACTTTCAATTTTTAACAACTCTTTATCTGATATTTCCATTATCATATTTTCACCTTAAAAGAATCTTGTAAAATCTGCAAACATAAAATAAAACGCAAGTGCCATTAATACAAAAAAACCAATTGTATGGACTATTGCTTCAATTTTTCTATTAACCTTTTTTCTTGTTATTATCTCAATTAAAGAAAATACTATTCTCCCACCATCTAGCGCAGGCAAAGGAAGTAAGTTAAAAATACCTAAATTAAGCGTAAACAATGCAACCACTGTTAAAATAGTCTCCCATCCCGCTTTTGCAGCTTCACCTACTATAACCGCAATACCTACAGGCCCTGCAACTTGATTTACACCTTTTCCTAAAAACAACTTTCCAAACGCTTTCCAAATGGTTTTTGCAGCTGAATTACACCTTTGGATGGCCAATGAAACAGCATCAAATAAATTTTTAGGTTTCAAATATTTCTGTTCTTGTTTGAAAAATCCAGGAGTAGTAATCAACTTTGAAAAATCTTCTCGTTTCATGTTTAATTTTTTTTCAATTCCATCTCTTATTACAACAATTTCTAAATTATCCTCCAAGGGTAGCAACTTTGTCTTTATTTTATTTCCCCAAATATCTATATACATTTGGTTTTGTTTTAGCCCTAACCTTGAAACAAGGTTCAAAAGTGAAACATAATCTCTTATTTCCATAGAATTTACTTTAACTATTCGATCACCTGTACGAAACGGTGAAATATCTTTACTAATAACAGACTCGAATCCTGCATAATAAAAACCTATTGTAGGTCTTTCACCTACAAAAGAATAACTTACAACAACTCCAGATAAAGTATTTCCAAAATTATCTTCTAATTCAATAAATTCTCCATTTTTCAATTGCAAATTCACACCAGGAGTAAATCCATTAATCTTTTTCAAACTTCCTTTTATATCACCGTACACATCATCTAACACAAATATATATTCAGGCGGAGTAATACGTGGTGGAATAGAGATGGTAATTACTTTATCGTCTCTTAAGACTTGAAATTCCACAACCTTTCCCTTAGAAATTTGTTCACTAACCTCTATAGAATCAAACACCCTTTTTCCATTAACTTTCAAAATTACATCTCCGTCTTTCAAACCATATTCGGCAGCAGGAGAATTATCAATAACCTTTCCCACAGTAACAGCAGGAACTCCCCAATTAGTAACTATAGGTATAAATAGTATATAAGCAGCAAGTATGGAAAATAAAGGTCCTGCAAAAGCAATTAAAAGTCTTTGCCAAGCTGGTTTTGCATAAAGTCCATCTTCTACTTCTTCATCAAAGTCCTCACCTTTTAATCTAACATATCCACCAAAAGGTATTATATTTATTCTAAACAAAGTCTCCTTAAACTTCTTTCTTAAAAGAGCCGGGCCAAAACCAATTGAAAATTCCAAAACACCCACTTTGAAAATTTTTGCAAATAAAAAATGTCCAAACTCATGTACAACAACGACAAACATAAAAACCAAAACAAAAGAAACAAACGTTAAAATACTAATCACCTCCGCATATTTGATTTTTTCCATTTCTTTTCGCCTTATAAAGATTTTTATCTGCTTCTTTAACGAAAGCCAACATAGACCTTTTTGGTTTACAACACACCCCAGCACTAAATGTAACTATATCAATCCCAAGAGACGACCAATTAAACTCTCTAACCTTATTTAAAACTCTTTCTAAAACGTGTTTTGCATCTCTACATTGTGTGGAAGGAAAAATAACAAGAAACTCTTCACCACCATACCTTCCAACATAATCACTATCCCTTAAATTTCCACTTATTATACCCGCAACTTTTTTTAAAACTTCATCTCCTTTAATGTGTCCATACTTATCATTTACTTTTTTAAAGTCATCTATATCTATCATAGCAACTGACAAAGGAATCTTTTGCCTCAAAGACATACGAAGTAATTCATTTAATTTTTCCATTATAAACGCCTTGCTGTAAACTTTAGTCAGCGCATCTTTCTCTATTTTTGACTTACTTAAGTTATACTCGTTCAAAAGTTTTGCAACCAAAGATAACGGTTGAACAGCTGTAGATATTAAATTGTAAAATTCATTTTTTCTTTTCACACCTTCAAGTAGTAAAACTGCTTGTTCATTACCCTTATACGCTAAATTGATGGTGATAAATTCCTTTAATTCTCTCCCTTGATTGTTGTAATTTCCATTATAATACCAGTTTAAAGAAGTTACAGGCTTTTCAAATGCCGACATTAAGATATCTTTTACATTCTGTTTATTAAAGAAATCATCATCACCAGAAAATGAATAAACTCTTGCATTTTCAATATTTAAAATCAAAACATGTAAAGATATGATTCCAAAGATTTCATTCAAAAGAAAATAAATTCTCTCAAATAAATATCTTTCATCTTCTAGATATTCTAAAAAACTATATATCTCGGAAATAAATAACTCATTTCTCAAACTCTCTTCAAGAATATCTAGAAGATCTCTAAAAGATCTCTTTTTCAAATTAAAAACTTCATAATTTAATTCTAAATGATAATCATTATCCAAAAAATTCTTTAATTCACTTAAAATTAACTCTCTATCAATAGATTTTTTCAAATAAAGATCTACACCACTTTTAATTGCCCAAAATTTATTTATAGTCTCATTTTCCGCAGTTATAATAACTATACCTACGTTTTTAAATTGCGGATATGAACGTATAAAACGTGCTACGTGAATTCCGTTCATTTTGGGCATTGTATAATCTACTATTACTACATCTGGAAGAATTGAAAAAAATTTATTCAAACCATCTAAACCATCAACTGCAACTTCTACCTCACAACCTAATTTACCTAACTCAAACTTAAAAAATTCCCTCCAAAGTTTACTATCATCAATAACAAGTACTTTCTTCACAAATTTCTCTCCTTTACTATTTCTTTTAACTTCTTCACTATTTTACCATCAAATTTTCCATTTTCTACGTCTTTTTCTAACAAGACAAATATATCTTCAACTTTAAACCCCTTTATTTTCATAGTATAAAATGCATCCACAACTGATATTATCCTACTTTCTATCGGAATTTCTTCATATTTTAAACCAAGATATCCATTCCCGTCACACCTTTCATGATGATACAAAACAATATTTGCTATATCTTTAAAAAATCTAAATCTATTTAAAAGTTCATAACCATAACTGACATGTTCTTTTATCTTATCTAACTCATCTTTAGTTAACCTACCAGTTTTTTTTAATACTCTATCACTAATCATTATTTTCCCAATATCATGCAAAATCGCCGCTTTCCATGTTTTCTCAGGATTTACTCCAAATTCCTTTGCAATCTTTTTAGAAAGCTTTGCAACTACCTTTGAGTGTTTCTTTCCTACTCTTTCATCAACACTCACCGCAAAGAATTCTAAGACCTCAAAAAACATCTTATTAAAATCATTTTCAAGTACTTTTAAAATCAAAAAATTACCAAAAATCTTCCCAAAAATATCAACATACTTTGGTAAATTCAAATTCTCTGAAACAAATGAATCTAAGCATATTGCACCCATTCTTTCATTTTCAACATATATGGGAATAACATACAAAGATTTTATCTTATCACTCCCTATTTCTTTAAATTTTTCGCTAAAACCTTCCTTCTTATTTAACTCTCTTAAAATATCACCTTTTACATATCCTTCGTACTTTAGTGCTAAAACATTGTCTTCATTGCTAAATTCAAATTCCTTTAATTTTTCATCATATCCAAATTGTGCAAAATACTTGTATTTTTCGTTTTGTTTTAAAATAATGCTTCCCGCATTTACGTTTTTAAATAAGGAAATTATCTTTTCTAAAATAAATTGAGCTATATTTTCCACACTATCTTTTGGATTTATTTTTGCTAAAATCTCGTATATGGAAATCAAAAATTTATTAAGTTCTTCTACTTCTTTTTTTGACTTTTCGATATCTTCCATAGATTTCAAAATTTCCTCTTCATTCTCTATAACAACCTCTTGTAAATAATTTATACTCCTTTTTATACTTTCAAATTCCTCAAATTCCATATCCTCCTCAATTGGAGAATATTCAAGATAATTTTGAAAATAATTTAAACTTCCCTCAATTTTTGCCAATTTATTAGTTATATTTAAAGAATCTTTGTAAACCGTTCCTCGTAAATTAAAAAACATTAAAAAATATATTATAAAAAACAAAAACGAAAGAATTAAAAATATTAAAATTTCAAAGGATATATCTTTAAAAACATATATCACTTTTCCAGCATATTCAAAACTTGAAACCACGGAAAATAGTCTTTTTTCCCTAACAGGTGTTACAAACAAATTATTCCCACTTTTTTCTTCTAAAAATTTAAATAACGATTTATCGCCTTCTTCTAACTCACTTACAAGTATTTTGGATATTATTTCCACATTGTTTTTTTCAATATAAAATAGTAAAATTAGAGTTGAGATGGTAAATATTAAAAATAGAAAAATCAAAAGTAAAAAATTTTTTCTTAGATTTAAGAGGAAAAAATCAGAGATTTTCATACTATCACCTCAACAAATATTTTATCACATAGGAGGATTGAAATGAAAAAAGAAATTAATATAGGCAATGTGAAAATAGGTGGAAAAAATCCAATTGTCATTCAATCTATGACAAACACAAACACGGAAAATATTGAAGAAACACTATCACAAATAAATAGATTGTACAAAGCAGGCTGTGAATTAGTAAGAGTTTCAATTCCAACATTTGAAGCGGCAATAGCACTTAAAAATATTACAAAAAAATCTCCAATACCTGTAATAGCTGATATACACTATGACTACAAACTTGCAATAGAAAGCATTAAAAACGGTGCTAAAAAGATTAGAATAAACCCTGGAAATATAGGAAATAAAGAAAAAGTAAAAGAGATAGTAAAAGTTGCAAAAGAGTACAATATACCAATAAGGGTTGGAGCAAATTCTGGTTCAATTTCAAATGAATTTGCACACCTATCAAAAGTTGACGCACTTTGTGAATCTGCACTTAAAGAAGTTAAAATTTTAGAATCTTTGGGATTTTATAATATAGTAATATCAGTAAAGAGTTCAGATGTAAAAGAGACTATACAAGCATACGAAAAAATTTATAACATCACAGAATATCCATTACACTTAGGAGTTACAGAAGCAGGCACATATGAATGGGCTTTAATAAAATCATCCATTGCACTTGGATATCTTCTATACAACGGTATTGGAGATACAATTAGAATTTCAATTGCCGGTGATCCTGTAAACGAAGTAATTGTTGCAAAAAAAATACTTATATCTTTAAATTTAAGAAAAGGCCCACAAATAATTGCCTGCCCAACTTGCGCACGCACAAATATTGACGTTGAAAATTGGGCAAATATCTTGGAACAAAGATTTTCAAACAAAAATATTAAAATAGCGGTGTTGGGATGTGTCGTTAACGGGATTGGCGAAGGAAAAGATGCGGATATTGGAATAGCAGGTATTCCAAATGGATTTATATTATTTAAAGACGGGAAAATTATAGGGCAATTCAAATCTGAAGAAATAATAGATGTATTGGAAAAATATATCAATACAGGGGAAGAAAAATAAACCTTTTCTTGTTAATAGTAGATATTAAAAGATATTTTCTAGACTTCAAAAAAATTAAATTTTCACTTCCCAATCTATTTAATGCAGATCTTAAAAAATATGCATTAGTTATTGTTTGAAATTTTTCAGGCGATGAAATTTCAAGATGACCTTTATATTCCATATCAGATGAAGATGCAAAAAAGAATAATCCTGCTGAATTACCCGCCAACTTTAATCGAGAATACCTACCAGAAATCATAGATCTTCTTAAAAATCTTTTTAAATTTTTCAAGCTAATACGCATAAATTCTTTTGCGTTGGAAAATTCTTCTTCAAGTAAATAAATCATTTCTTCATTCAGATTTTCACCACATACATTAAAAAGTTGATCACTTTTTAATACCATATGTCTTAATCCATATCCCAATTCAATTTCTCTTCCTTTCAACAACTGTAGTGCTTTTATTAGATGTCTTGAAGAATAATACGGTATTCTCCATGAAAAAGTAGAACTTTTGTTATCCCTTCTAACATAATTAATTATTCCATTATTTTCAGCAACCAATCTAAAACCATTACCAAAAAATAAGTCTACAAAATTCCCTTCTTCAAGGTGCGAAGATACAAAATCAAGGTCATTTAAAAATGTACTTCTTGAAATATCTAAAAGTTTTTCATACCTATCTTCAAAATCTTTCAAATGAAAATCCTCAATTTTTAATTTTAAATTCTCATCTTTTGCCTTTAAAAATACATATCTACCATCTGAATAAATATTTATATCTCCTGAAAGTTCATATACAAAAAATTTTAAAATATCAAGTGGTAAAGTAAATGAAAGTGTAGTTGGATTCATTTCAGAAACAACAAATTTAACCGTCAAACAACCATCACTACCAAACATGCTTAAATAACCACTATTGTAGGAAAAACCAACTTTTCTATTTATTTTTTCAACACTTCCCACCACTTTGTCTATTAACTTTAGGGCTTTCTTCATTTCGTCAACATTTATTTTTAATCTCATACATTCACCTCTTTATATAATTCTACAATAAAAAGCTTCCTTCTCAAACAGGATAAATATATGCTAGACTTTAAATTTACAATTAACAAATTGTACAATGATACTTGATTATCGAAGAAAAATATGATATAAAAGTAATTGAAAAATTTGTGGGGGGAAAAGTATGAAAATTTTATTCTTCAATAAAAGGGAAAATAAATATTACATAAAAAACACCTAAAAATGGGGCTTTTGGCCCCATTTTCTTTATTTTTCAGGGGGGGTGAAAGTATAAAAATTTACGATCCTTTTGAAAAAAAGATATTCTATGAAGATCTTGAATTACCAGAAAAAGTAAAAGGAAAAAACTTAATATGCGTTCCCACCTTTTTTGACTTTCACACACATGTTAGATTATTAAAAAATCAAGAAAACTATGAATCTCTGCAAAAGGCATGTATTGCCGGTGGATTTTCGGAAGTATTGATACAACCAAATACAAATCCACGTCTTGAAACAAAAGAAGTACACAAGACACACGAACAGTTAACTAAAAAAACTTATGTAAAATTTTATAGAACCACTTCTTTATTTGGAAACCAAGAACCTTCAGGAAATATCCTATGTTATTCGACAGACGGAATTGAATATACATACAATGATTTAGTTAAAAATTTTTCCAAAAAAACTCCTGCTTTAGTTTTGGACCACAGTCAAATATTTGAAAACAAAGGAATGTTCTATAGAAAAATAAACAATATTCCCAAAAGACCAATAACAAATGAAGCAATTGCCATATCTAGAACTGTACTTACAGGAATTGAGTTTAACTTTAAAGATTTTCACATACAGCACGTTTCTTCAAAATATTCCATAGAAATTATCGATTTTTTAAAAAGATATACCCATATAACCTCAGAAGTAACACCTCATCACTTATTAATTTCAAATGAAGACATATCAAATTCAAATTTTAAAATTAATCCTCCACTGTGTGATAGGAAAACAATAGAATTTTTAAAAACAGCTGTAAAAAAAGATAAAATAGACATACTAGCCACTGATCACGCTCCCCATCCGAAAAAACCAGATGACTTTGAAAAAGCACCATACGGTACTTCAAATATAGAAATAGCATTTTCTGCTTTTTACACCGCACTTGAAGATGTTTTCTTAGTTGTTGATAAACTGTGCAAAAATCCAAGGAAAAGATTGGGAATAAAATACAAATTTTCCCATGAAAATTTAGTAATAATAGATCTAAACCAAACCTATATAGTGGATAGCAGCAAATTTTTAAGTAAAGGAAAAAATTGTGCATTTGACGGCATGAAACTCAAGGGGAAAATAATCGGAGTAAAAATAAAAGGACAATGGGGGTATTGGGATGGAGAATACTTACTTGACTAAAAAAGATGTTATTAAATTAAACAAAGACACTTATATAGTTACATTTGAAAACATAAAGTTCGAATTAGGTCAATTTATAATGATCGAAACAAAAAATTTAGTAAGAAAGCCTTTTATACTTGGCACTTGGAATAACCACCCTGCAATTTCCGTACAAATTAAAGGTAAAGGAACCGAATACATAGTAAAAACACAAAATAATATAAAGGCCCATTTTCCACTTGGAAAAAAATTTATCCCACCGTCTGGAAAAGGAATGGTAATTATTTCTCCAACATGTATAACCCTTGCAAATTTAATAACAAAAGAATATAACTGTGATGTACTTGTTGGCAGTAAAACACCTCTTGAATACAAAATACCATTTGAATTTGCAACAGGTGATGTGGAATTTGCAAACAAAGTTGAAAAATTAAAAAAATACGACTGGTATTTAATATCAGGATCAAAGGCAATGGAAAATTTTGTGCTTTCTAAAATTGAATCAAATAATATTTATGTATCTTTAGAAGAATATATGGGATGCGGAATTGGAGCGTGTAAAAGTTGTGCAGTTTTTACGAAAAACGGGGTTAAACATATATGTACAGATGGCCCCATATTTAGGAGGGATGAACTATGAATCTTAATCCACCGTTAATTATAGCCTCAGGTCCTGGAGGAAATGGGGAATATTTAAAACTAATAAATCCAGAGTATATAGGAGCTTATACGTTGAAAACTGTAACTTTAAATCCAAAAAAAGGTAATCTTCCTCCAAGAATGCGAGATAAAGAACATTTTGTAATTAACAGTATTGGCCTTGAAAATCCTGGTATAAACCATTTTATTGAAAATATAGAAAAATATAAATTAAATGTTAAAACTATATTAAGTCTTGGTGGAGATACAAAAGAAGAATATATAAAGATTGCAGAAATTATTGATCCATATGCACAATATTTTGAAGCAATAGAATTTAATTTTTCCTGTCCAAATGTGAAAAAAGGAGGATTATCGATTATATCAGATAAAGACGAATGGGAAGAAATTTTAAAAAAAGTAAGAAAAATACTTCCAAATACCTTTTTAATTGCTAAATTAAGTATAGAAGGAAACTTTGTAGAAACTTCTTCACAAATAGTAGCCAAACACAACTGGGAAGGAATAACCCTAATAAATTGTGTAAGAGGATTAATAATAGAAAATGGGAAAGTAATTACAGGAGGAATTTCCGGTCCAATTCTAAAACCTATCTCATTACGTGCAATATATGAAACAAGGAAAAAATTAAAAGATATCTATATAATAGCTTCAGGTGGAATTTATACGGAAAAAGATGCAGATGAATTTCTAGAAATAGGTGCAAACGCTATTTCCATAGGAAGTGCACTTTTTAAAGATCCAAATGTTGTTGAAAAAATAGGAAAATATTTGAAAGGAGTGAAAAAATGATACCAGTATTAAGTTTGGATATGCAAAAACCATTGGAGTTTATAAAAGAAGTAGGTAGCTTCGAAACAGTAAAAGTAGGGCACAATCTTGCAATTAACGGTAGAAAAATTCTTGATGAGCTCTACAATCTAAACCTCAAGGTCATATTAGACTTAAAATTTTGCGATATTCCTTCTACAGTAGAACGTTCAATAAAAAGTTGGGACCATCCTACAATTATTGGTTTTACAGTCCATAGTGCAGCAGGTATAGAAAGCGTAAAAGCTGCTTTAAATGCAACAGATAAATTAATATTTTCAGTAATCAAACTAACATCACAAGAGGGAAGTTTGGAAAGCTACATTGACAAAATTTTTGAACTAGAAAACTTAAAAAGTTCATTTGTTCTTCCAGGAAAATGGGCAATAAAGTTGAGAAAAAAACTTACTGGAAAATTTTTAGTACCTGGCATAAGGATGGAAGTAAAATCAGATGATCAAAAAGATGTTATAACTCTTTCCCAAGTAGAAAATATTGCAGATTTTGTAGTACTTGGCAGAGAAATTTATCTTTCGAAAAATCCAAAAGAAAAAATTCAAAAAATAAAGGAGGAATTAATATGAAAATAGAAGAAATTTTAAAAACAACAGGAGCCCTTTTAAATGGTCATTTTATCTTATCATCCGGTAACCATTCGGAAAAATACATTCAATGTGCAAGAATATTTGAGTATCCAAAATATGGAGAATTAGTAGGAAAAATGCTAGCAGAAAAATTGGAAAAATACAACCCTGATCTCATAATCGGCCCCGCTATGGGAGGAATACATATAGCATACATAGTAGCAAAATACCTAAATAAAAGAAATATTTTTGCAGAAAGAGAAAACAAAAAAATGACATTAAGAAGAGGCTTTAAAATAAACGAAGGAGAAAAAGTAGCAATAGTAGAAGATGTAATAACAACGGGAAAATCAGTAAAAGAAGTAATAGAGATAGTAAAAGAAAGTAAGGGAAAGGTATGTTGTATTGGTTCAGTAATAAACAGGTCTGATAATAATCCATTTGAAGTACCATACGAATATCTTTTAAAAATCAATATTCCAATATATAAAAAAGAAGAATGCCCATTATGTAAAGCACAAATTCCTGCGGAAAAACCAGGAAGTAGATTCATAAAATAAAAAAAGCAGGCGAAAGCCTGCGAAAAAAAAATAA